>DAIQOU010000537.1:0-3475 GCA_036787725.1 Bacteroidales bacterium | reverse complement strand
ATACTTATTTTGATTAGTGTTATTTGCATTTTTTGATTTAGTGAACCAATAAACAATATATATAATCACTATGAAAACTTATAGAAAACAATTACTATGACCATTAAATCTACCATCAAACAGCACGCTCTGAAAAAAGCAAGACAACTATGGGAGTTGAAAAACGGAGAGTCGATTGATCCGTTGTTTACTTATTTAATCGATGTTTTGTGCGAACTCAGTTATGAAAACAGAAATTGCATAGAAGACATAAGGGAAAGGCTGCTCAACCATATATCATCCGTCCTGACACCGGATCATTTAACAGCATCCAAGCCGGCAAGTACCGTTTTACGGGTAATGCCTTCAGAGCCGACTGTAGAAATAGGCCGGCATACTATTTTTTATACAGAAGAATTGCCCGGTTCCATTTTAAATGCCGGTTTAAAGGCAATTAATTTTGCACCTGTGACAGATCATATAAAGTTGGTCCGCGGGGAAGTCGGTTACCTTTTGTGCGAAAGAAACCTCTACCGAATAGGTATGGAGGGAGAAAAGGACTTGCTAACCCGTGCAAATGCTTTCAACCGGGAACTAAACCGTTGTTTGTGGATCGGTTGTGACTTGGACGAAAAAGTAGAGACATTACGGAATGTCCGGTTTTATTTTGACCTCGGGGATCTTATAAACAGATATGAATTATATGATTTGTTGAGCCTTTCTTCGTGGAGTATCGAAGGAAAAAGAATAGAGGTGGCAACAGGTATCAATAATCCGGAGGGGAACATTGGTAAAAGAACGAGGGGAATTTTCTCCCATTACGACAAACTTACGATAAGTGATGAAGAAATAACGGATAAATATGTCAAGCAATTCCTCTATATAAAATCGACTATCCGCCTTGCATCATTGAGGAAACATTCATTCCCGGAGGAATTGATTCCTTTTTTTCCGTCCCGAGTGAAAGAATTGGAACCTCAATACTGGATAAAAGTGTTACTGCCGGCCAACTTCAAATCGGAAGATATTGATGAATTCCGGGTACACCTGAATGCATTTCCGGTCTCAAATAAAAACCTTCAAACCTTGACCTTCGATAATTCTCGCAGTATTACCGGGATAATTCCGTTAAAGGTAAATCCGGGAGAATATTTTTTTGCTGTCGACAAAGTGGAAGATTCGCATAAAAGACAATACGATATGCTGCCCTATGCTTCGCCGGAACAGGGCGGGACTTATACTCTTAAGAAGAACGGGTTGGAACGCTTCTCCACCCGGTCTTTAGTCGATATGTTGGAGTACTTTATTGATTTAATGCACAGCGACATTGCCGTTTTCCATGCGCTCAAAATTGATGGTATGAAACGAACCTTTACGGAAATGGAACAGACCATAGCAGCGGTCCGGAATAAAATAAACGAGAGCAATGCCCGTGTTCCCGAGATTCCGACTTACCTAATCATCGATGCCAAGGAAAAAGACGAATATATCTATGTCGATTATTGGACAACCAACTGTGAAATTGCCAACGGGTTAAATTACGGAACCCGACTTAAGACTTTGGGATCAATCCCGGTGGAGAACAATTCATGTATCATGCTCGGGACTGCCCGAGGAGGTAAATCCGTATCGAAAAATGAAGACAGGCTCAATGCCTGCAAATACAGTCTGACAAGTCATGATCGACTTTTTTCGGCTGCAGACTTTGAAAACTTTTGCTATATGAAATATGGTGACAGAATCAGCCGGGTTTTCATCAAAAAAGGCATCGCTTGCAGTAATAAGCCCAAACAAGGTCTGCAGCGAACGATAGATATTTGTCTTGTGCCTTTGCCCGAATACAGGGAAATCATGCATGACCCCATAACACGGGGAGAACTGAAAACCGAATTGGAGAAACGTGCTCCAAGTATCTTCAATATCAGGGTGATTATAGAAGATACTCCTTCTTAACAATAATAACAGAATGGAGATGCGAATAAATAAAAAAAGTAAGAAACAAGCAGCAAAAAAATAGACAAAAAACAAGAAATACTATAAAATTTGCGTATATGGCAGGCAATAATAAAATAGAGGTGAAGGCGATTGTGTATGTCGAAGAAGAACAGGTCGCTTACAAAAGTTTAAAGATCAATCAGGTGATGGGAGACCATCATGATTTTGAAGTGTTGTTGGATCATAAAACATTTGACAACCTGTTTTTTGAATCCCCAGAAAAAAAATTGAAGATGGCACATTCAAAAGTGGTTATCGATCTGTTGAACGACGATACAAATGTGTACACTTTTGTGGGACTGGTAACCAATGTGCGCATGATTGCCCGTGACGGCATGCATGGAGGAGTTCTGCTTACGGGTAAAAGCACTACCATTGAGTTGGAGAAAAACAGAATGATGCAATCTTTCTCCAATACCAATCTTAAACTGATATTGGACGAAATAACTTCGGGGACACTCAATCTGAAAACGGATATTGAACCGGACTGGAAATTCGACATCGACTTTTCCATCATGTACAATGAAACGGAATGGGATTACTTTAGGAGAATTTGCAACAGTTTCCGGGAGAAATATTTTTACTCGGGCGAATTTTTAGTTGTGGGCTCACATCCCGAATGGCCTGTGACTCCCTTGAAATATGATGTTGAATTACGGACATTGGAAGTGGGCTCAAGATTGGTTCCCAATCAATTTTCCAACTATTATTACAAGCGGGAAGAACACACGACTTTCAAACAGGATTCCCCAGCAGATATTGAAGGGGCTACCCAATGGCTCCAACAGGTAAGCAAACGTTCCGACCGCCTGACTTTGTCACGTAAGCCGAATGTGCCGTCTGTTGCCGCTGTTCCCGATATGGCAGGATTAATTGAAATTGCTAAGCGACAAAAAGTGGCCAATGGAGGAGAAATGCTTTATATACGCGGTGAGTGTAAAATTTGTAAGGTGTTAATAGGTAGATTAATACAGGTTGATTTGCCTGCGAATATGGGAGGTTCGGGTGTTGGGGTATACCGGGTTTGCAAAGTTGTTCATACATTGGATGAGGCAGGACGCTTTATGTCGGAATTTGAAGCAATCCCTGCCGATTTGAAATATTTCCCCACTCCGGAGGTTCCGGTTCCCGCTCCTTTCCCTATAGAAGTTCGAATTTGCGATAATAATGATCCGAAGGGTCAAGGTCGCGTCCAAGTTATTTTTCCGTTTGATATCAAACCATGCTCTACATGGATACCGGTAATGAGTTATGATGCCGGAGGTGATCCCAAAGGAGTTGTCAAAACCAACAGGGGAAGTGTATTTTTGCCCGAAATAGGAGATTCTTCATTACTATTTTTCCTTGACGGGCAGCAGCTTTCTCAACCGTTTATCATGGGCAGTATGTTTCATGGGAATAATACCGATAATCAAGGTGGTGGTAAAGGGAATCATATTAAGACGATTACGGATAAAAGCAATGGACAAATTATTATGAATACCAATGAGGAAGACGGCTG
>DAIQOU010000536.1:0-3477 GCA_036787725.1 Bacteroidales bacterium | reverse complement strand
CCGATAACCGAATCCGGGATAATCCGGGGAAGATAGATACCCGGATGTATTTATCTCGAAGTAAGCGCCGGAAAATTATTAAATCCGGCTTTCGAGTTTTCTATTGCTTAGTCCGGATTTTTCCGATAGATGGAAGGTCTTTCTTCAAACCGGTGTCTGTTTATTAAAAGAATGTAAATTAACCGGAGTAATGGATTTATGCGGAATAAAAGAAATCAAAATCCCCTTCCAATTCTTCGTAAAGAAATTGTAATTCCGCATTGTATAAAAGCATGTTGGTTTTGCACGCGGCAAGTATATCCTTTGATATCAATACCGATTGTCGGCCCAACTGTTTTAAGGAAGTAACAGCGGCATTTTTCAATAACAGGGATTCTCCGTTGACAGCGTGGAAGACGGCTGTAAAATATTCTTCTTTTTCTTCTTTTTCATCCAACGGATGGCCCTGAGTAAATAATCGTGCATACAGTAAAAATCCGCAAATACGGATATACAGTTCCGGGGATACGATCCATTGACCGGCATATTTTTCTCTTTCGGGCATTTTAGAGAAGAGATGCATACAGGCTTGTTCTGCCAGTTCGATGTTGTTGATGCCTTTCACCCGATCATTGGCTTTTGTAAAGGAATTTTCGGGTTCTAACAAAAGGGACAGTATTTTGAACTCCCGAATATCCTCTTTCCAAAGTGCTTCGGCCAGTGCTTCGTTTTTAGCATATTCTTTTGCCAATTGGCGTAAGGTCATGATCGGAACGCCGAAGTTCAATTTGTACCGGATTCCTTTTTGGCGCATGGAAGAAGAGTTGATTCCATCCATACGAAGGCGCAGTTTTTTTCGGATCTCTTGAAGGATTTCTTCTGTTGTTTTTTCCATTAGTTGATTTATAAATAAAGAGGTTGCCTCAAAAAGCCCGGTATTTCCGGGAGAGGTTACGAATTGTAAGTAATTACCCCGACAGGGGTAAAATGCGCATCACTCCGAGTGCAACTTACAATTCATAACTTATTCAAAGAACACTTGGCCTTTTGAGACCTCCCGATGCATCTCTCGGATAATTTAATTATAAGCAGGTAAAGATGAGTAATTTTTGGAGTAACGGAGCATTTGTTCCGCATACCCTTCCTTGTAAGATACTTTTATATCCGTTATATTCCCCCGGTCATCGGTTATTGCTTCATATACCGGGTTTACGAATCCTTTATAAGGGGCCAAGTTTAACTTTTTATATCTGTTCAATACTTCTGTATGAAGTTCGGGCTCTACATGAACTGCATAAGTTTCCACCAGGTGCTTGGCAGCTTCGAAATCTCCTTCTGATTTAATACGTTGAATTTCCGCTAACAAAATACCCAACAGTTCGCGCATCTTTTCATAATCATTGATTACCACATATGTTTTCCCCTCTTTCTTCACAAATTCAACGACCTTATTGTCTGTTCCTTTTTCCAAAATCCAACGGGCAATCAGAGCTCGGTTTCTCATATGCGATTCTTCAATGGATTTCCCCGGTTCTATTCGTACTAACTGAGTCATCAATCCGTTCATCATAAATTTATAATATTCGGCCTTGTATGCCTCTTTGTCGTTCAACAATCCGAGATTGATCAATTGCGGGTCTGCAATAAAATACAATCCGAATAAGTCGGCCCGGGTCTCTTCAATGGTAGCGCCATAAGTCTTTAATGCATCCGGATCTACTCCCGGGAGCAGTTGTCCCGAGCCGTGTCCCAAACATTCGTGCAGATCGGTATGCAGATTATCGGTGATAAAACCATGTTTTTTCAATAGTTCCCGTTCGGTATCGCTCCATACAAATTCTTCATTGAATCCGCTTCCTTGTGCCACTTTATCGTAGGCTTCCGTAATGTTTTCTATTGTTACGGATTTGGAGCCGTAATCTTTACGTATCCAGTTTGAATTGGGAAGATTAATGCCGATCGGAGTAGCCGGATAACAATCTCCTCCCAACATGGCGACAGTAATTACTTTGGCAGAAACACCTTTTACTTCTTCTTTCTTGAAACGGTTGTCTACGGGAGAATGGTCTTCAAACCACCGGGCATTGTTGCTGATTATTTCGGTTCTTTTGGTAGCTTCTTCATTCTTAAAATTGACGATGGATTCCCAACTGGCTTTAATTCCCAGCGGATCACCGTACGTTTCGGTAAATCCGTTTACAAAATCGATTTTTGAATTTAAGTCTTTTACCCAATGAATGGCATATTCATCAAATATTTTCAGATCGCCGGTATTGTAATATTCGATCAGAGATTGGATCACCTTTTTTTGTTGTTCGTTTTCAGCTACTTCTTCTGCTTCTTTCAGTCGGTTCACAATGCGCTCGATGGCCGGAGAATAAAGTCCACCGACTTTCCATACTTTTTCAATCAATTGTCCGTTTTCTTTTACCAGACGGCTGTTCAATCCATACGATACCGGTGTGGTATCTTGCGGATTTTTCATCTTTCCGTAAAAATCTTCCACTTCTTTTTGAGTAACTCCTTCTCCGTAGTAGTTGTTGGCAGAAGCTGTAATCTGATCTGTACCGGCAGTTTGTACTACTTTTTTGGATAGTACCTGAGGATCGAACAGTACCGGAGTCAGTTCTTCAATCAATTCCGTCGGAGTTTGTCCGTCTCGTAAAGGCAGTTTCTCCGGCTGAATGGTTCCTATGGTTTCCGAAAAGAATTCGTTGGAGAAACCCGGAAGAAATTTTTCTTCTCCGTAGTGATGGTGAATCCCGTTGGAGAACCACACCCGTTTCAGGTATATTTCAAATTGTTTGTAATCTTCCGTATCCTTATTTCCGGTATAATTTTCATAGATGGCTTCCAAGGTACGGCGGACAGCCAAGTTATACCGGCAATTTTGGTCAAATAAAATATCCCTCCCTTCCAATGCTGCTTCACTCAGATAATAAATCAGTTTTTTCTGATCAAGACTCAAGGATTCGAAGCCTTCAGCTTTGTAGCGTAAAATTTCCAGGTCTGCAAATTTTTCTACCGAATAGTGAAAGTCTTCCGTTATCGGTTCTATTTCCTTTTTCTCTTTTTTGTCTCCCGAGCAAGAGAGGCTTAAGGCTGCTATTGACATGATAAATATTTTTTTCATATGATTGATACTTTTAATATGCAAAAATAGATATTCGAGTTTATATTTAATAAGGCAATATTGTTTTATTATTCAAAAAGGGATCCTTTCTTTTATTTTTCCGATTACAACAGGCAAAAACCGGTTATGTGAATGCGTAATCGAATATCCGTTTTGGAAAGCTTAGTCAGGCAGGACCGGTGCAAAAAAAGATAAATATAAAAGGGAGGGATTGATTTTGCTGAAAAAGCCCGACTCCGTGAAACACAGGAATCGGGCTGTATTTTTATGAACTTAAGATGGTTCCCGGTAATATTAATTTACTGAATAATTTGCTTAATGGCACCGGTTTCCGGATAAAAATAGATCCGTATGGGCGCTTTTTT
>DAIQOU010000535.1:0-3478 GCA_036787725.1 Bacteroidales bacterium | reverse complement strand
TACAATTTTAGTGTTTTTATTACACTTATATAGTTCCGATAAGGAATAAGTATATCAAAAATGCCGATATTCCCGGCACAGCAAGAGGAATATCGGCATTCGTGTAATTTATTTTAACGTTATAAGTATTCTACAATTTTATAATTTACGGGCTCCGTCTTTTATAACCACATCATACACTTTAGGTTTAATTTTGAATTTTTGTTCATAGCTTTCGACAGCTCTTTTTATAAAACCTTCGTATAATTCATCTTTCACCAAGTTAATCGTACAACCTCCGAAACCGCCTCCCATCACGCGAGAACCGGTAACATCACATTCACGGGCTATATCATTCAAAAAGTCTAATTCAGGACAACTTACTTCATACTTACGACTTAATCCGATATGGGTTTCAAACATTTTCTTACCCACTGTTTCGTAATCACCCTTTTTCAATGCATCACAAGCATCCAGTAACCGTTGGATTTCTTCAATAACAAATTCGGCGCGGATATAATCTTCTGCGCTGACTTTGTTAGCTACTTCTTTCAACATATCAAGTGTAGCATCTCTTAAGAATTCTACTTCCGGATGATTTTTTCTGATAGCGGCAGCTACCGTTTCACAGGATTCCCTGCGTTTATTATAAGCAGAAGAAGCCAATTCATGAGCAACACAAGTATTGATCAAAACCAACCGATATCCTTCCGGATTGAAAGGAACATATTCATATTCCAACGAACGACAATCCAAGCGAATCAAAGATCCTTCTTTACCGAAGCAAGAAGCAAACTGATCCATTATTCCGCATTTAACTCCCACATAATTATGCTCTGTTGCTTGTCCTATCTTCGCCAATTCAAACCGGTCAAAACCCAATCCGTAGATATCATTAATAGCAAATCCGAAACAACTTTCCAATGCAGCAGAAGAAGACATTCCGGCACCTAAAGGCACATCTCCGGCAAATACGGTATCAAATCCTTTTACTTCCGCACCTCTTAAAATCATTTCCCGACAGACTCCATAGATATATTTGGCCCATGATTTTGCAGGAAGATCATTTTCTCCCAAACCAAACTCTGCAGATTCTTCCAAATCCAACGCAAAAGCCCTTACTTTATCGGTCCCGTTCGGTTTAATTTCACAATACATCGCTTTATCGATAGCTCCCGGCAGAACAAACCCGGCATTATAATCCGTATGTTCGCCAATAAGATTAATCCGACCCGGAGAAGAATAAAGATCACCTTCGGTTCCATATAATGACTTAAACTTTTCTCTGATTGCTGAAGTATCCATAGTATTTAATTAGTTTGTTAATAAGTTATTGTATTATAAAATCAAATTCACTTTTATTTAACCGAAAATTGGTATACGGTTCGCGATTCGAACACTTCTCCCGGACGAAGAATAACCGAAGGATATTGAGGTTTATTGATGCTGTCGGGAAAATGTTGCGTTTCCAAACAGAAAGCGGATCGCATAGGATATCTTTTTCCGTCTTTTGCCTCGAACTCACCCGTCATCCAATTGCCTGTATATAATTGCACACCCGGCTCGGTTGTATAAGTTTCCATCATAATGCCTGTCTTGGGCGATTCGGCTACAGCACACAAAGAAAATTCATTTTCCGTTTCTTTATTTAGTATATATGTGTGATCGTAACCTTTTCCGTAGATTAACTGTTGAAAATCTTCATTAATACGAGCCCCAATCTCATAAGGCGTTCTAAAATCCATGGGAGTTCCTTCCACTTTTTCGGGATCACCGAAAGGAATGGCAGTTTCGTCCGTCGGCAAATAAGTATCGGCGTTGATTGTCAACAAGTGATCTCCGATATACGGATCTCCTGCTCCCGATAAATTAAAATAAGAATGATTGGTCAGATTAATAATGGTAGGAGCATCGGTAGTGGCCTCATATGAAATTTCTACCGCATTATCATCCGTTAATTTATAAGTAATTTTAGTCCTAAGATTACCCGGAAAACCTTCTTCACCGTCTTTCGACAAATAAGTCAATTCAAGTTCTTGTTCACTGATTTGTTTTGCATCCCAAACGACGGCATTAAATCCTTTTATACCTCCATGTAAATTATTGGGTCCGTTATTAATAGCCAAAGAATACTCTTTTCCGTCAAGCGTAAATTTACCTTTTGCAATTCGATTTCCGGTTCTTCCGCAAACAGCTCCGAAATACGGTTCTTTTGAAATCAAATATTCGGAAATAGAATCGTGTCCCAACACCACATCCGTTAAGTTCCCATTCTTATCCGGAACATACAGAGCTGCAATCTTGGCACCGTAATTGGTAATAAATGCCGTAACCTTATTTTTATTGGATAAAATAAATAAATCGACTTGTTTTCCGTCTACAATTTGTTGAAAATTTTCTTTTTTAAGAGACATATTCATGGTAAGTAATAAATTAAATTGAAAATGCGTTTTTTCAAAGCCATGCAAATATATAATTTAATTGTTAATTGCAGAGAATTCTTATCAATTCTTTTGAAAGTTTTCATTTCATTTAATATTCAACGAATAACTCTTCTGGCAGTTATATATCGGGATTTGTAATAAGCCTGTTCACTGCTGCTGATAATAACTCCTTTACTTGTAGAAGAGTGGATGAACATAAATTCGCCATTCTTTCTGACTTCCGTTACAATACCCGAATGTCCCGGCTTTTTAGCCTTTTGATTACTGCCTTTGAAAATAACCAAATCTCCGGGTTTAATATTTTTCTTCTTTACATTAGAACCGACTTTTGCCTGGGCGGTAGTAGTGCGAGGCAATGTATAATTAAATTTCTTATATACAAAACAACAATAACCGGAACAATCAAAACACTTGGGAGACATCCCTCCGGAGCAATAAGGCGTTTTCAGGTATTTTCTAGCATAATCGATCACCTGTTTTGCATGCAAATCAGCACCCGGCGAACGTTTTTGGGTGGAACAAGCTGCAAAAAACAATATAATTACAAATATATAAGGATACTTTTTCATAAAATTAACAGTAAATATCAAACCGGTTCATAAAATTAACAGTAAATATCAAACCGGTCGGCATCTTTCCAAACCGGGAATTTTTCCCGAAATTCAATTAAGGAAGATTTACTCAAGGTTTTACTGATTATGGATTCTTTATTCTCTTCGGCTTCAATCAATACGGAACCTTTATAATCTATAATTCCGGATTGCCCGGTATAGTTGATTCCGTTACCGTCTTTTCCGATCCGATTCAAACCGCAGACATAACAGCAATTTTCGATTGCTCGAGCTCTCAATAATATTCTCCAGACCTCTTTTCGGGCATCCGGCCAATTGGCTGTACAAATCAATAAATCATACTTGTTTGCTACATTTCGAATCCAAACAGGAAACCGTAAATCATAACAAATGATCAAATTTATATTCCATCCTTTGTAAGGAATCACCGGTTGCTTGTTTCCCGGTAAAAACCGTTTATGTTCTTCTCCCGGCCGAAAAAGA
>DAIQOU010000534.1:0-3481 GCA_036787725.1 Bacteroidales bacterium | reverse complement strand
AGGCGAAGATAAGCATGTAGAAAGCAAATTAGTTCCTTGTTTGGACGAGGGTTCGAATCCCTCCAGCTCCACCATGCAACCACTAAAAGCATTAAACTGCCAAAAAAGAAAGGACTGAACAGAAACCGAATTCTGATTCAGTCCTTTTTTTATAGGATGGACAGAAACAAAATTTGAAAGTGAAGAATATAACAACTTCGTTGTATTCAATGCCTTAAAAGAGAAATAATTTAATTTCAAAAGAAATGGAAAAACCATTGGTAAACAAGGACTATTTATTACAGAAATTTGAGGGAAAAGGAGGTTGGACGTATGCGGAAATACCCGAAATTCCCATGGCTAAAACATCTTTCGGGATGCTCAAAGTAAAAGGAAAGATAGACGACTATGAGTTTGCCAATGTGCGTTTGATGCCGCTCGGAAATGGGCATTTAATGTTGACGGTTAAATCGGAAATAAGGAAGAAAATAAAGAAGCAGGCCGGTGATACGGTGCATATCATTATTTATAAAGATGATTCAACTGTTGAAATTCCGGAAGAGTTAGCTTTGTGTATGCAGTATGAAGAGGGGATCTTGGAAAAATTCGAAGCTTATAACGATGCCGAGAAGAATGCATTTATAAATTGGATATATTCCGCAAAAACAGAACAAACCAAAGCTGAAAGAATAGCCAAAACAATACAAATGATACAAAAAGGCGAGAAATTTTATAAGGCTTGGTAATTAATCCGCTTTTACTTTTGTCTTACTTTGTGGATGGGAGAGGAGGAGATTAAAAAGTCCGGAGAAACGAAACAAACCCCTTAACATTATTTATTGTTTTTCTCCCGTTTGGTTTGTAATATCCGTTCCGGAATTCTTACTTTTGTGTAAGAAAGATTAAAAGCCGGGTATGTTAATCGCACCGGTATAAATGAAAAACCGAACACTCAATACATAATCTTATGCCGCAAAAACAGATTTCCTCTGCTGCATTTGCAGATACAAAACCTCATTATAATATTTTGGACGGATTACGTGGAATAGCTGCCATCACCGTGGTGTGTTTTCATTTATTTGAAGCTTTTGCAACAAGTCATTTGGACCAGAAGATAAACCATGGTTATTTGGCTGTGGATTTTTTCTTTATATTATCGGGATTTGTTGTCGGATATGCTTATGATGATCGTTGGAAAACCATGAAAACAATGGATTTTATCAAACGCAGAATCATTCGCCTCCAACCGATGGTCGTTATGGGGGCGATCATAGGAGCTTGTATGTTTTATTTCCAGGGATGCCCGGTATGGGATGTCTCCCAAGTTACGGTAGGAGCCCTGTTGATAGCTGCCCTCTTGAATGCGTTATTGATACCGGCTGCTCCGGGTATTGAAGTTAGAGGTTTGGGTGAAATGTATCCGTTGAACGGGCCTACGTGGTCCTTGTTTTTTGAATATATCGGGAATATTCTGTATGCATTGTTTATCCGCAGGCTTTCTACTCCGGCGCTCACCGTACTGGTCATTCTGGCAGGATGCGGATTGGCAACATTCGCCATATTCGGACCTTATGGAGATATTTGTGCGGGATTTCAATTGACGGGAACAGAATTTACAGGAGGTTTTCTTCGCTTGCTTTTCTCTTTTTCGGCAGGTCTGCTTTTATCTCGTATCTTTAAGCCGGTTCATATAAAGGGAGCTTTTTGGTTGTGCAGTTTGTCTATAGTGGTTTTATTGTCAGTCCCTCGTATCGGAGGAGCCGAACACTTTTGGATGAACGGTTTGTATGAAACATTCTGTTTTGCGGTATTTTTTCCGCTCATCGTTTTTTTGGGTGCTTCAGGCAAAACTACCGATAAGTATACCGTACGGATATGTAAATTTTTAGGTGATATATCTTATCCTTTATATATGGTACATTATCCTTTTATTTATTTGTATTATGCATGGGTTAAGAACGAAAATCTCACCTTTGCCGAGTCTTTGCCCGGTGCGTTGGCATTAGTTGCGGGAAGCATTTTGTTAGCTTATGCCTGTATGAAGTTTTATGATGAACCGGTTCGCAGGTATTTGACAAAAAGATTTTTAAGAAAAAGAAGTTAAAGAATAGGGGAAGATGGAATGGTTATCTTTTTCATCTCCCCGACTATTTATCTTCTCATTTATAACTTACTTTCCAAATAACTTTTGCTGCATCGTCGCTCACCAACAGTGATCCGTCCGGTGTTTGTGCCACACAAACCGGTCGGCCGTAAACGATACCCTCTTCGGCATCTGCAATAAAGCCCGTAAGAAAATCTTCCGGCGGAGAGGCCGGCTTCCCGTTTTCAAAGGGAATGAATAACACTTTATAGCCGGATAGGGAGGATCGGTTCCATGAACCGTGTTGTCCGATAAACATTCCGTTTTTATACTTTTCGGGAAATTGGTTTCCCGTATAGAATTTCAAGCCCAATGAAGCAGTGTGAGCGCCTAACGAGACATCCGGAACGATGGTTTTCGATACTAAATCGGGACGTTTTCCTTTGAGCCTCGGATCTTCATTAGCCCCGAAATAAGCATACGGCCATCCGTAGAACCCGCCTCTTTGAACATGTGTTGCGTAATCGGGCACCAAATCATCACCCAACTCGTCTCGTTCATTGACGGCAGTCCACAGGTTTCCGGTAACCGGTTCCCAATCCATAGGGACCGGATTGCGGAGCCCGGAAGCATAGATTTGTTCACCGCTTCCATCCAAGTTTACTTCCAAAATGGCAGCACGGCGCACTTCTTTATCTAATCCGTATTCTCCGTTATTACTGGCCGATCCGACCGAAATATAGATTTTATCTTGTTGAGGATTGGTAATGATGTTGCGGGTCCAGTGATTATTATAACCGCCGGCAGGCAGATCTGCCAGCTTTTCACCTTTTCCTTCCAATGAAGTACCGGCCGGATCGTAGGGAAAGCGAAGGAGTGCATCGGTATTGGCTACATAAAAATGATTGCCTGTTACCAGCATCCCAAATGGTTGATTCAATCCGGTTTTATAGGTATGGCGTTCTTCGTATTCTCCGTCTTTATTACCATCCCTGAACATGACGATGCTGTTGTTACTTCCGAAATTTTGGGATTCGGTTTTAGTCGTACCGTGACGATCTACTTCATCTTGTTCGGGTTTTTCCGTGCCTGCTTCCGCTACAAAAATGTCTCCGTTGGGGGCCACATAAATCCATCGGGGATTGTGGAATCCGGATGCAAATTTGGAAACTTTAAAACCCTCCGGAGCCGTGGGAAACCGACCGTCCGGCCATCCCAATACTTTGCTGAAATTATTAATGACCGGGGTAGCATAAGGTTCGGGCAGGTGTGGATTGTTTATTTGTGAATAAGCATGATTCGACACGCTTCCCACCATCACGGAAATAATGATAATGCTGATTAAATTTACAGAAAAAGTTTTCATATTGGTGTAAATTATAATTTGTAATTAAATAATAAATCGGGGGCCGCGCCGCT
>DAIQOU010000533.1:0-3493 GCA_036787725.1 Bacteroidales bacterium | reverse complement strand
GAAACATATGGTCGCAGTGTTGGAATTTATTTGAGTTGTCACTTGTAATCGCACTATTGTAGAATTAAAAAAAATTAAAAAAAGAAATTATGATTTGTTTTCCAAACGCAAAAATCAACTTGGGACTCGCTATCGTGTCCAAACGTCTTGATGGTTATCATAATATTGAAACCGTATTTTATCCCATTCGTCTCCGAGATGCCTTGGAAATTGTCCCGGCTTCCGGAGAAAAAGGTATTTTCAAACAGTCCGGGATACCGGTTGACGGAAAACCGGAAGATAACTTGGTTATCAAAGCTTATAACTTATTGAAAGAAAAATATACAATTCCCGAAATCGACATCTATTTGAGAAAAAACATTCCATTCGGTGCCGGTTTGGGAGGTGGTTCGGCTGATGCAGCTTTTATGTTGAAATTAGTAAATGAATTTGCGTACTTATCCCTTCCGGAAAGTGAATTGGAAAACTATGCCTCCCGTTTGGGTGCGGATTGCCCTTTCTTTATTCGAAATAAACCTGTCTTTGCTTCCGGAACGGGATCCGATTTTCGGGAAATCTCATTATCGTTAAAAGGTTACCGATTGATATTGGTAAAACCGCCCGTCCATGTATCCACAAAAGACGCCTATGGCGGAGTTACTCCCAAGATCCCCGAATATTCCATAAGCGAAATCATACAATATCCGGTAGAAGAATGGAAAGATCATTTGGTAAATGATTTTGAGCCGAGTGTTTTCAATCGTTTCCCGACAATTCAAACCATAAAACAAAAATTATATGACTTCGGAGCTGTATATGCTTCCATGTCCGGTTCCGGCTCTTCTGTTTTCGGACTTTTTAAGGAAGAAGCAGGAGAAGAGGAACTGAAAAAAGAGTTTCCCGAATGTGAATTATTTAACATAACCTTGTGAAAAATGAAAAATAAATTATTCTTTGTTTGCTTCTTTCTGATTATCGGATTTTCGTTTTCTTATTCCGGCACCATTCAAATCAGCTCTTTCAATTATTCCGGTCTGATTCCGATCGAAAAACCCATCCGAATCGACAGTTTAAATCTTGAAAAAAAGGAATACAGCGATAAGATATTATTAACCACCCGAGTCGATTTTGACAAAGTTCGTACCGGAAAGCTTATATTAAGAGCAGATACTTCGGATGCAATTCCCCTTGAATATGCGAAAGATAAAGCCTTACAATTGTTATCTTTTAATATAGATCCCGACCAATATTGTAAGCCCAAATTACGCATCACTTCTACGGAAATGTTTGAAGTTTATATCAACGGAAAAAAAGAAAAGTCCAAAGAAACAAAAGAAATTGATATTACCCGATCCTCCGACGTTGATCTCAGTCTTATTCTGGAACCTCGCAGATATGAAGTCATCATCAAATTATTGGCTTCTTACAAAAACTTTAATAAACCCGAAATAAAAGTACAATTACTGACCGATAAAAAGGATGCCGGCATCAATATATCATTAAATGAAAAAAGAAAAATCACATTGAATGACATCCTCGAAGGAAAAAGACTGTTGGATTTTAATTTGTCCTCTTCCGGGAACTATTTTACCGCATCTTACGAACAGGTTTACCCGGGAGGAAAAAGAGAGGTTTGGCATGAATTGAGAGAATTAAAAGACAATCGGTTATTATTTCGTTTCCCGGCCTCTTTTCAACCCTATTGGATGCCGTCTTCCGACCGTTTGTACTATTGGAAAAAAGGAACGGAAGATTCGGATTTCTATCTGATGGACCCGGTATCGTTAGAAGAAAAAGTTATTTTCGAAAACATCAAAATCAATTCGGTGCTAATCTCTGCCGATGAAAAATACATGCTGGTGCACCATAAAGATAATATTCCGGAAGAAAAAGGAAATCTCAGACGACATCTTTCTCCTTCCGATCGCTCGGGCGCTTTTCGTCCGCGAAATGTATTGTATAAATACAATTTTGAAACCGGAACCTTTCAACCGTTTTCATTCGGCCGACGAAATGTGTATGCAACGGATATCAGTCCGGATTCCAAACAAATAATGTTTATGATAACAGAAGAGGATTTGAGTAAACGTTTGCTGGGCAATACCTTTTTATGTCTGATGGATACCGAAACTGAATCTATCGATACATTGGCTAATGACCGGGGCATTTCACACGCCATCTTTTCACCGGACGGAAAAAAAGTTCTGGTCGATGCCAATGCCGAATCATTTAATAAAATCGGCCAACGCATTCCGTCCGGAATGATCTCCAACACTTTTGACAGGCAAGCATTCATTATAGACCTGAAAACAAAAGAAATAATACCGATAACAGCCGATTTTAATCCGAGTATCGCTTCCATGCAATGGTCTAAATCGGATAATCATATTTATTTCCGGGCCGAAGAGGAGGATCGAGAACAAGTATTCCGTTATAATACCAACAATAAAACATTTCAAAAACTAGATTTAAAAGAAGATATTATCAAGAAATTCCGGACTGCCCATAACGGTTCCGGCGCTATGTATAGAGGAGAAAGCGCTTCCAATGCCTATCGTTTATACAGCTATGACACTAAAAACGGAGCTGTACGGTTATTATCCGATCCGTATCAAGAGCAACTCTCGGAAATCAAGTTGGGAGAGATGAAAGATTGGGACTTTCAAACAGAAGACGGAACTCCGATAAAAGGGAGGTATTATCTGCCTCCCGGCTTTGATCCTTCACGCAAATACCCTCTGATCGTCTATTATTATGGGGGAACCACACCCACTCAACGGGTTTTTGAAAGCCGGTATCCTCTGCATGTGTATGCTGCCATGGGATATGTCGTTTATACGTTGCAACCAAGCGGAACCATTGGATTCGGACAGGAGTTTTCCGCTCGGCATGTAAATGCGTGGGGAAAACAGACCGCAGACGAAATTATTGAAGGAACCAAGAAATTCCGGGAAGAACATAAATTTATCCATAAAGATAAGATCGGATGCATCGGGGCTTCTTATGGAGGTTTTATGACCCAATACCTCTTAACACGCACCGACATTTTCACGACTGCGGTTTCCCATGCCGGGATCAGTGCACTGTCAAGCTATTGGGGAGAAGGTTTTTGGGGATATTCTTACAGCGAAATTGCCAGCACCGGCAGTTATCCGTGGAATAATCCACAATTATATACCGAACAAAGTCCGTTATTCAATGCAGATAAAATCAATACACCTTTATTATTATTGCATGGAACAGTCGACACCAATGTTCCCGTCGGAGAAAGCATGCAAATGTATACAGCTTTGAAACTGTTGGGTAAAGAAGTGGAATTCATAGAGGTAAAAGGAGAAAACCACGCCATTGCAGGTTATCGAAACAGAATTAATTGGAATGATACCATTTTCGCTTGGTTTGCCAAGTGGTTAAAAAATGAGCCCGAGTGGTGGAACGGATCATATCCCAATTAAATATTAATTAGAATATATTTCGGTTATTTAAAAAAAATATTATCTTTGCTCTAACTTAC
>DAIQOU010000532.1:0-3494 GCA_036787725.1 Bacteroidales bacterium | reverse complement strand
GGGTAAAATCCGGATAATCCCGAGTGCAACTCGGGGCAGTAAGACTACCCCATTAAAAGAACCCCGAAGTATGTTCAATCCCTCTTCAGAGTCCCGGAAGATAATAAGAAAAGAAGAAAAAAGGTTTGTTTGGATGGGAATAAACCGGACGAAATAAATGAATGAGAAATTGGAAGAATACGAGCAAGCAATAAAGAGAAAACATCGTTTTGGATTTCCGGCAACTTATACGGAGGATGTTCTGATCGACCTTGATCCGATCGTTGCTATCTCTATAGTAGTAAAAACAGTGGAGAAGTTGGGTTGGGAGGTGATGTATAAAGACAAAACATTGGTCGGCGCCTTGCGAAAAAAGAAAAAGAAGTATACGGAGAAGATCAGCATCCGGTATGAACCCGGAAAAATCAGGATTAAGAGCGCTTCACTAAAAGACGGATGGGACAGAGGAAAGAATTCTAAAAGAGTAAAATTGTTTATTCATGTTTTCCAACAAACGATAAGAGAATATGATGAAGACACTTTACTCGAATTGCAAAAAGAGTTTGAACGATCGTGGAATTGGGATGATTATGTAATACCGGAGACTTTACCGAAACCCAAGAAGATTGTTTTACCGAAACCTCGTTTATTGTTTATCGGTGGAATTATAATAGCGTTGTTATTGGGAGGGCTTTTGGCTTTTCTTTCCATTAAAAAGGTTTATATACCGCTTTTTTATGAGATAGCACTTATTTTTATTATTGATTTTGTGTTGAAAAAATTAATGAGGTATACCAACTGTACCCGATTTTCTGTTTTACATGGATTGGTTATAAGTATGGTTATTGTGGTATATGTTTCCAACGCAGGCTTTCAGGTGTTGATTGCCGATAATTTTAACTCCCATGTACTGAAGGCAGGTTTTGCCGGGACGGGAAAAACTGTTTTTATATATTTGATTATTCAAATCGTTGTTACATACTTGATTGTAATAATACGATTGCTGACAATAACATTGCCGGAGTATGTTCTTGGCCGGGTTCCCCGGGAAGTGATGGAGTTTGCTTATTATCATTTTGTAAAAGGAAAGACGGAAACCGAGGTGAGAAATGAGTTGGCTCGAATGGGCCGGGATAACGAACAATCTCAAAATGAAGTATTGGAGTCGATTTGGGCTAACCGGGAAATAATGGAAACCAATAAAGGAAGATTTGAATGAGACATTCAAGTCGGTTCTGCTTTTTCTTTACCGGAATGGAGAGGAAACTATTCCTGTGAAATTCCATTTATTTCCTGTACTTTTGCAGACTCAATAATTTCAGATATTAAATCGAGGTTACAGTAATATGCAATTTGATCAGGCGTCGGATTACCGGATTTTTGATTCATTCATTCGCAATGACGAACGTTTTGCTTTGTATCGTTTGCCCGGGGAACAATTAAGTTTCATGATGCAACATTCGGACCGGGCGGTGAGGATCGCAAGGGGTGAAGATCTGAATGGAAAAAGCGGTTTTGCAGTTATGCCCTTTCGGATCAAACCCGAAACACCGGGTATTATAATCGAATCGGAAACGACTGTAAACGGAGAGAAAAACATTTTCGATCACTTAGGTATTATCCGACTTGGAAAAAGCGGTCACAAGAAACCGATAAGGGTACAATCTTCAGCAGGAACGATCGAACTCTATCGTCAGGCATACAATTCTTTTTTGTCTGCATTGAAAGAGAATGCCTTTAAAAAGCTGGTGCTTTCTCGTACAAGGGATGTGGAACCGGAGGCTGCTTTTTCAGCAGGAAATTGTTTTAAGAAAGCTTGTGAAGTATATCCTTCTCATTTCGTTTTTCTTGTGAATACACCGGAAACAGGTGCTTGGATGGGGATATCTCCCGAATTGTTGCTGTCGGAGCAATTCGGAAAAGGCAAAACGGTAGCATTGGCCGGTACCAAAGGATCGGAGGAGGAATGGGACGAAAAGAATCGGTTGGAACAGCAGATTGTAGTAGATTATATGAAGGAACAGTTACATAAAGGCGGTTATAATTTTACCCAAACCGAGCCATTCTCTGTTTCGTCCGGAGATATTATGCATTTGAAGACAGAATTTTCTTTTGATATGAAAGAACGGAATAAGACGGGCGATCTGTTGGCATTACTTCACCCCAGTCCCGCAGTGTGCGGCTTTCCAAAGGAAGAAGCTTTTCATTTTATTGCGAAGCATGAGGGATATGACCGCCGGTATTATTCGGGTTTTACGGGACCGTTGAATAGAGAAGGCAGAAGTGTGTTGTATGTCAATCTTCGTTGTATGCAGATCGGAGAGGATGTGCTTCGGTTGTATGCAGGCGGAGGGTTACTTCCTTCTTCCCGATTGGAGGAAGAATGGAAGGAAACAGAGAATAAATTGCAAGCGATTTTAAGAATAATCAATTGATATAAAGCATACGATATGTTTTCGGTAAAAAAAAATGTATTGGAAACCGTTGCTTTAGTGAAAGCATACGGTATACAACGGGTGGTACTCTCTCCCGGTTCGCGGAATGCGCCGTTGATACACACTTTTTCACAAGATGATTTTTTTACATGTGATGTCATTGTAGACGAACGGGCTGCCGGTTTTTATGCATTGGGAATTATACAATGTACCCGGGAGCCGGTCGTTATTTGTTGTACTTCGGGATCTGCTTTATTGAATTATGCTCCGGCGGTGGCGGAAGCTTATTATCAGCAATTACCTTTGGTGGTTGTTTCTGCGGACCGCTCTCCCGAATGGATCGACCAGATGGATGGACAAACCTTGCCTCAACCGGGAATATTCGGATCGTTGGCAAAAAAATCGGTAGCTTTACCGGAAATACGGAATGAATCCGACCGATGGTATTGTAATCGTTTAATCAATGAAGCATTAATGGCTTGTACCTCCGGTTGTCCCGGACCGGTTCATATTAATGTTCCGATTTCCGAACCCTTATTTGATTATTCGGAAGAAGTGTTGCCGATGACGAGACGGATTCGGTTGGCAAATCCGGTTCAATCGGTTATCCGGGGTAAGTTTGGAACCCGATGGAATGAATTACCCAAACGAATGATTATTGTAGGACAATCTTTTAAGTCGGATATAACGGTTGAACTGTTGGAAAGACTGATTGCACGGAATGATTGCGTAATTTTAACGGAACATCTTTCCAATTGTTTTTCTCCTCGCTTTATTTCCAATTTTGATGCTTTGTTGTATGCTTTGCCCGAAGAGGAAAGAGCCGGTTTTACTCCTGACCTGGTGATCACGTGGGGAGGGCATATTGTATCCAAACGATTGAAACAGTTCTTACGAACCGCTAACCCTCGGGAACATTGGCATATTTCGTTGTCGGGAGAAGTAACGGATTTATATCGTTCGCTTACTGATATAATCCCGGTGGAGCCGGAAACTTTTTTGAATGATTTAGTAGAGAAATTAACACCGGAACAAGAAAAGCCGTTTTACGAAAAATGGAGAAAAAGCGCCGATAAATTG
>DAIQOU010000531.1:0-3498 GCA_036787725.1 Bacteroidales bacterium | reverse complement strand
ATTCATTCAACATCGGTTTTGAACAACCCTAATATTACATTCTATGAGACTGCAACTATTCAAGTTATTATTTTTTATAATAATCATACTTCATGCTTGTTCAAATAATAAAAACACTTCAAACAAAGGAGACGAGAAAAAACAAGATACTGTTCGGGTGCTTCCGATCAAAGGAGCTTACAATGTTCGGGATTTGGGAGGCTATCCTACTGCCGACGGTAAACGTGTAAAATGGAGAAAAGTATTTCGTGCGGGCGATTTGGCATTTCTGACTGAAGAAGACTTGAATTATTTTTCATCCATACCCATAACAACATTAATAGACTTTCGCGATTCATTGGAACTCAAAACATCGCCGGCCCGGAAACCCGAGTCGGTAAAGAACGTATACAATCTTCCGATCAATCCGGATATAATTAAATTCAGCCAAATGAAAAATTCCGATGAGAAGTCGGACTCTTCTGTTTTAATCGAAGCCAATAAGTTTTTAATAAGGAACGGTCAACAAACATATGGAGATTTCTTTCAGATATTAATGAACGAAGAGAATGCTCCTTTGTTATTCTATTCCATGTCGGGAAAAACCCGGTCGGGACTGGCTGCAGCTTTATTTCTGGCATCGCTGGGAGTAGATAAAGATACCATTATTAAAGATTATATGTTGTCCGAAGGAAATGAAAATGAGTCCTATCTTGATGAAGTAATGAAACATCCGGAATTTACTTCCGTGTTTTCGATTCAGCAAAAAAATATGAGAATCGTATTTGAAGTAATCGATGCGGAATATGGAGGTATAAATAATTATCTTACGAATAATTTAGGTGTAGACCTCGAAAAAATGAAGGCTATCTATACCGAATAAGAAATTACAGATTAGTAAACCGAATAATATTCAAGATAATATAAATGAGTGAATCGTCTTTACTGGAGAAACTGGATGTATTGGCAACACGATTTGAAGAGGTGGGTACATTGATTACCGATCCGGCTGTTATTTCCGATATGAAACGTTTCGTAAAGTTAAATAAAGAATACCATGATCTGGAAAAAATAACGAAAGCCAGGGATGAATACAAACAAATATTAACCGGTATCGATGAAGCCAAACTGATTTTGGAAAATGAATCCGACTCCGAATTAAGGGAAATGGCAAAAGAAGAACTGGACGCTTGTTCGGAACGTCTCCCGCATTTGGAAGAAGAGATAAAACTGTTGTTAATTCCGGCCGATCCCCAAGACGAGAAAAACGCTATTGTTGAAATCCGTGGCGGGACAGGAGGAGATGAAGCGGCAATCTTTGCCGGTGACCTATTCCGCATGTATGCCAAATATGCCGAATCCAAAGGTTGGAAAGTGGAAGTAACAAGCAGTAATGAAGGAACAGTCGGAGGATTTAAAGAGATTATTTTTACCGTAACCGGCGAGAATGTATACGGAACGCTTAAATACGAGTCCGGAGTGCATCGGGTACAACGGGTTCCGGCTACAGAAACCCAAGGGCGGGTACACACTTCAGCAGCCACGGTAGCCGTACTCCCGGAGGCGGAAGAATTCGATGTAGAAATAAAAGAATCCGATATCCGGACGGATATATTCTGTGCTTCGGGGCATGGAGGGCAATCGGTTAATACTACTTATTCGGCCATTCGATTGGTACATATTCCTACGGGAATTACGGTACAATGCCAAGATGAAAAATCTCAACTGAAAAACAAAGCGAAAGCAATGGTGGAATTAAGATCCCGTATCTATAATATGGAATACCAAAAGTACCTGGAAGAAATTGCTTCCAAACGGAAAACCATGGTTTCCACCGGAGATCGTTCCGCAAAGATTCGCACTTACAATTTTCCACAGGGACGAATCACCGATCACCGTATCAATTACACCATATACAACCTCAATGCTTTTATGGGAGGAGAAATCCAACCGGTAATCGATCAATTAATTATAGCCGAGAATGCCGAACGGTTAAAAGAAAACGAGTTATGAAAAGGTTTTTATTGGGAAGTTTGTTCATCTTATTGGTGTTGGAAGCGGTTGCTCAACAAGAAACCGGATTTCAACGATGGAAGTTCGGAGTTTCCGGAGGAATGGGGTATCGAACAGCCCGGTTTAAGGACTTGAAAGACGAATGGATAAACAGAGGGGTTGATAAAGATATTGCCGAATCTTTTTATGACCGGCAAAAATGGGTACAAGTAATTAACGGGGAAATTTATTATTTATTCAATCCGTCTTGGGGATTGGGGCTTAAATACCGGTTTACACACAGTTCGGCTGAGAAGACGAATGTTATGTTGGCGGATTATCCGTTATCTTCCGATCATGTGTATATCGCAGATATCGAACAACGAAATTATTTTAATTTCATTGGACCTTCTTTGTATGCTCAAACTTGGATAAATTCAAACAAGACATTCAAAGCTGTATCTTCCGTATCGATCGGTTACACAAATTATCGACAAGAAAACAAAACAGGATTGGTAGGAGAGTTATTTACAGGGAATGCGATCGGGATACAATATGGTATCGGATTGGAGTATTTTATTCATAAAAAATGGGCCATCTCATCTAATCTTTCCTTTTTTAATGCTATTGTAGGAAAGGTAAAGGCAAAGAATCAATATCAGTCCGAAACAATTAAGCTGCAAGATAAAATCAGCATGGCACATTTAGATTTATCTATTGGAATTTGTTTTTATAATTAAATAGATATGAAAAGCTATATATACATTTTATGCCTTATTTTCCCGACACTGTTTTCTATTTCTTGCAGTGAGGATTTCTTGAAGACAAAGGACCCGATCTATTTGGATCCTATCTTTTTAGATAAACAAGAAGGAAGCATCACGGAACAAATTGTAATTCCCGGGGTTAATAATTCGTCTTTTAAACTCATACAATACCCGGGATGGATGATGCCGGAATCTTTATTCGGAAACATTGATAACGGAATATTGGAATTTAGCTTTCGTTCTCAATCGAATGAAATAAATCAGTTGGGAGGAACAGTAGCATTCGAAATTGAAGAACGGGTATTTTATGTAACTATTCAAATAATAAATTCTATTTTTGACATTTCTCCCCGTTCTTTGAATTTTGGCACCAAAGAAACCGAGAACTCCTTAAGCTTGCAAAATTTGGGAGAAGGAAATATCCGTTGGGAAATTATTCATAAACCGGACTGGATAGAGATACAACCGAAATTAGAAGGAAATTTAGACCGACATGTTATTTTACAGGTAAAATGTAATCGTTCGTTTCCTATAGGCAACTATAAAGACAGTATTGTTGTGCAAGCGAATAAACAACGGGTTCCGGTGGTGGTGGAAATGACTATCTTAGCCCTTGAAAATCCCGAAAATGTATCTCCCATAGAAGGTACTGTGGTGGATTGTCGATATGTTAAAGAAGCCGGAAAATTATATATACTCACCAAACAGCCGAATGCTTTATTAATCCATACTCCCAATACCGGAACAACGGATAAAATAC
>DAIQOU010000084.1:0-13038 GCA_036787725.1 Bacteroidales bacterium | reverse complement strand
TCTCTGAATTTGGAGATTTCCGCATCATATTGTTTTACATTAAAAACTTCTGTTTTGAACGCATTTTCCGGAGGAGTTGCGGTTGCAAATTCTTGGAGGAATTTCATGTAATCGCTATTTTTTTTGACCAATGGTAGCCGGACGGATTGAGTTCCCGTGTTTTGTAAGCACGAAGAAATTGAATTTAATGTTTTCTCCAATGTTCCGGTATACTCATGTTGATTAATGTGTATAACGGAAGTATCGTATTGTGCCGTATCCGTTTTCCGCGAAGTTTTAGCTCCTTCGATAATAGGCGCTTCCGTTAATAACTTTTCCAACAAGGCAATCTTTTCGATTAACAAATCATTTTCTTTGATTGCTTGCACTTTGAATTCAAATTCCTCTGTTATTCCGGCATAATCCACAATAAAGCTTTTATCGTCATATTTGATTTGTCCGGCGATAGGAATATAAGCCATTCCCAATTTGCGTACCCGGTAGTTTCGAAAGATATCTTTATGTTTCTTTTCTTGTTCCGCTATTTTTTCATTCAATTCGTTTAATTGTTTAACTAATTGATTTCCTTTTATCAAGAAATAGATAAATGGAATTATTAAAACCGCAAGGAGCCATTTCAATATATTATTGTTTTGCAGAGCCCTTTTTAGTTTGTTTCTTTCTGTCTCCAGTTTTTTAATTTCGTCTTCGACCCTTTCTTCTTCATTTACAATTCTTTCTGCCGCTTGGTAATAATAATCAAATAATATTTTAGCCCGGTCCTGATCCGGATTGTTGGAACCCGGGAATATTTTTCCTTCCATAAATTATTTATTTTATGTAATAGTCAATAGGATTTTATATATTTCTATTTGACGCGTTTTTGTCAAGAAGACAAATATAATTGATTTTGTTTGAATAGTCTTGTTCTTTTGAAACAAATGTTTTTTATGGAAAATTTGCATAAACCGGGAAAAGTTGTATCTTTGCACTCGCTTTCAATCATTACGATTGATCGGTCCTATAGCTCAGTTGGTTAGAGCACCTGACTCATAATCAGGGGGTCCTTGGTTCAAGCCCAAGTGGGACCACTTTTTTAGTCTAAAAGAGTTACTTCAAAAAGTAACTCTTTTTTTATTTTACACATCGGACGAACACCACTGTTCCTTATCCTGCTCGGTTTGCTTTTTAATTTTGTTTTCATACGATTTTATTTTTAAAACACTTTTGAAGATGCAGAGAAATCTTCGCATCCTCCATAAGAGAAAATTTGCTTAATTGTCAAGTGTACATCTTTGACTTGTCGGGCAATTTTTCTAAATGTATTGAATGTCTTGTGTAAAATATCGCAAAGCAGATGTCAAATGCAGACAACGCATTGAGAAACATCCGTTAAGCAATTTTGTCGAGTGTTTTTTTATGGGTATCTTTGCCGGTATAATTATGTATTTTTAGAAAATAAATATGCTGCAATTCATTCCCACAACACTACATTTGTTAGCTTCATGGCGTAGTATGTATCTGGATTTGTTGCCTTATGCACAGGATATGCACTCTGAATCAATGATAAGTTGGACGATAGGCGTTACCGGTTATCTGGTAACCGGTGGTGATAAGCCGGTCGGATATATTATACTCACCGGTAGTAATGAACTGGTCGAGTTTTACCTGGATAGGGATTTCCTGACTCAGAAAGAACGGATTTTTTCGGAGGTGATCGAAAAGTTTGATGTGAAAAACGTTTATTGCAAATCATTCGATCAGGTATTGCTTTCTTGTTGCCATAAATTTTCGGGTTCAAGTAAATTGGTCGGATATCTCTTTCAGGATTGCAATATCCCGTGCAACATCCCTTTAGACAATACAATTACTGTTCGCTTGGCAACCATGAAAGATGTGCCGTTTCTCAACAGCTTTGAAAATGAAATGCTTGATAATGGGGAAGAAATAGATCCCTATATTCGGAATAACAGTGTTTATATGTTCATGAAAGGAGATGAATTAATAGGTTGCGGATATCTGTTTAATATCATTCCGGGACGGATACATTGGGATGTCGGAATGTGGGTGAACCAACCCTTTCGCCGCAAAGGATACGGCACACAAATTATATCTTACCTGATGAAATATTGTTTTGACAATGGTTTTGTGCCGACAGCCGGTTGCACCGAAGATAATATGGCATCACGCCTTACATTGGAAAAATGCGGATTCGTAAGCAAGCTTTGCTTGATCAATTTTCAATTCTGATCAGGTATTTTGTGATGATTATAGATATGAATGGAAAACGGGTTGAATAAATATGGAAAATAAAGGACTAAAATATGAGTCCCCGGCAAAAGTTTGTCATATTCTTCTTCCGGGAACAATATGGGTTGGTATGTCGTTTTTCTTCCTGCATATTTGACAAAAGAGATAAGGGAAACTCTTAAATGTCCGGAAGACGGTTGGAAGTGGATGAGGATTACAGCAAAAATAGGCAACAACGAGTGGTAAACGACCATCCGGTTTTGATACGAAGCATAATACTTATTTACTCCCTTTTAAGGCGAATATCCGGAAAAAAGAAAAGATTGAACTTGGTAAAGAAGTAGAAACTACGATTTGGATTTAAAACAATAGATGAAACTCAAATTCATGACCGGCAATAATGACTTTCCGGCACAGAAATAAAAATCAGAAACATGGCAGAACCCTTTAAAAATATGTACAACGAGCAGTTTTTTGATAGATTTACAAAAGATCTGAAGCTTGTTATTCCTGATTTTGATGCCTACGAGTTTATTTCGGAGGTAATGGATGATGAATGGGAAAACAGAGAATTGAAACAGCGTGTCGCTCATATTACAACAGTGCTGAAAAAGTTTTTGCCGGAAGATTACAAAGCTGCAATTGTTAAAATACTCGAACTGTTGGATCGTATAGAAACCGGATATTCTCATTGTTCAAAAATAGACGATACGAAGTTTGGCTTAACATTGGAGTATGGAGCGATTTTGGATAATTATGTAGAACAATACGGGTCGGACGATTATGAAACCTCAATTAAAGCAATAGAAAGAATAACCCAATTTACAAGTTGCGAATTTGTTACCCATCCATTCATTGTCAAATATCCCGACGAAATGATGGCGCAAATGTTGGTTTGGTCTAAGCACGAGCATTGGGGAGTCAGGCGGCTTGCATCAGAGGGCTGCCGGCCGCGCCTGCCTTGGGCAATGGCTTTACCCGATTTGAAGAAAAATCCTGCCCCGATCATTCCGATTTTGGAAAATCTTAAAAACGACCCGGCAAGGTTTGTGCGATTGAGTGTTGCCAATAATTTGAATGATATTGCGAAAGACAATCCCGAAGTCGTGATTGATTTGGCAAAGAGATGGCAAGGAGAGTCGAAAGAGGTAGATTGGGTTATTAAACACGGCTGTCGAACGCTCTTAAAACAAGGTAATCCGGAAATAATGGAGTTATTCGGATTGGGGTCTGCAAAGAATATAAATATTGAGAATTTTCAGATTTTAACATCCGAAGTTAAAGTTGGAGATTCGTTGGAGTTTAGCTTCAATTTGTTGAATAATAATAACAAAAAAACTAAAATACGACTTGAATACGGACTGTATTACCAAAAGGTGAATGGAACCTTGTCGAAGAAAGTCTGTAAAATCAGTGAAAAGGATTATGCCGCAAATTCAGCTGCACGAATTACCCGGAAACACTCTTTTAAAGTAGTAACAACGCGAAAACTTCATCCCGGACTTCATCAGGTTTCCGTAATAATCAATGGAACTGAATTTGAAAGACATGATTTTGAACTGATTGAATGATAAATAAATTTGTTATCTTTTCAGCCTGTTATCAAAAATAAATTATAACTTTTTCATGTTTAAACTATCCGCGTAATAAGGAATAATGGTGCCGTTAGTATTGTACTTGCAGCATAAAGATTATTCCGCCCATCCTGTGCATGTCCGCATATCTAAATGTGGCACATTTATCTGCATACATCGAAACATATATGCAGTAACCAATTTTAATGCATTTATTTACGCATTTGGCAGTAATTGACACTATCAAATATAGTGGCTTGCCAAAATAAACATGATTTTTGATGAACGATAATCATTCTTCACATACAGAAAACAGACTTGCAACCAACAGAATAGGATCACTCGTTGTACGCTATTCCATACCCGGTACTATAGCATTTTTATTTTTCAGCATACAAGCCATTGTAGACGGCATCATTGTCTGTAATTTTTTAGGAGCGGATGCTATCGCAAGTGTCAGTCTTATTCTTCCGGCTTACACGATTCCGGTTCAATAGCTTTAATTCCGGCAATCGGGGCACAGGCTCAAATGAGCATTGCTTTGGGTGAAAACGGATTATGTAAAGGCAGATACCGCACTCAAGACAGGAGCCGTTTCAATCATAACTTATGCTCTGCTGATGGTGACAGTTTTTAATCTTTTCCTCGTCAGTTGGCGGGAATTATGGGTTCCGAAGGAGATTTACTGCCCGTTTCGCTGGATTATATCCACGGGTTGATGCCCTTTATGGGGGCTAATCTCTGCATGATATTTTTAGATTCGATGCTCAAAACACTGGGACATCCACGTTTTGCAATGATCATGATCGTTTCGTCTATCCTGTTGAACGGCTTTAATATTTCGAGTGCGAGTTTCTTCACTGCTCTTGATAATGCGAAATGGTCGCCGGTGATTTCTGCGTGCAGGGGATTGGTTTTTATAATTTGGGGAATTATCCTATTGCTGCGTCTGTTCGGAACGGGCGGTGTGTGGATGACGGTAGCCATTGCGGAGTTATTAACAGCAATGATTAGTTTTGGTTTATTAAGAAAGATACTTGCCGGAAAGTAAGCCCTGATTAACAAAACTTTTTTAAGTTTCTTCCTGTAAGTCATTGTGTTTTTTTAGATATCATAATGCTAACAACCTGTCGCAATTATCAGCTTTATATTTTTTGCTTCAATTTTTCAATGGCTTCAAGAAATTTTCATGTGTCTTAAAACTAACTAAAGTACCGTCTATGTCAAAAAATATAGCCTGTATATCCAATCTGATTGGAAAATCAAGGAATTCATCAGAGATTCCGCTTACTTTCGATTGTGTAAGTAAATGAATCGGCGCGATAGCACCCAATATTATATTCAATTGGATTATTGTTGACATCATATACATATCTTTTCCGTATTAGGATAGGTTCTCCCGGCTTTATCTCCAATTTTGAAGCAGTAAAAACATCTGCTGCTGCTGCACTAATTTCTTCTTTGGATGTTTGGGCGACTATTCCATAATCTGTTTCCAATATTTCATAAAGCGGGCGATTGAAATTTTCAGAAGCCGAAATAGGTATTTGAGGATTAAATTCAGATATGAAATATACGAAAGGATACTCTTTTTTTCCCCTCAAACGTTCGAGTCTCATAACTTTTGTGCCTGTTTTAATATTGAAGAAAGCAGCAACCTCTGCTGATACTTCGTGTCTGTAAATTTGTAATTCAAAATTATGGATTTCTATTCCCAAGATTCTCATCTCCTCCGAAAAACTGAGCCAATTGCCGGCACCACTAAAAATCTTCTTCTTTTCGACACGCGTACCCACTCCCTTTTTTCTAACTAATAACCCTTCGGTTACCAATGTGTTGATTGCTTGTCGTAATGTGTTTCGTGATATTTTTAATTGTTCAGACAAATCAACTTCTTTAGGAAGGTATTGTCCATCCCTATACCCGGGCTTCTCTATAAGCTTTCTGATAAGCTCTTCTGCCTGTTTGTGGAGAGGGATTTGGCTGTTATGATCAATTCGTAAATTCATCTTTTTTTAATACAAAAGTAAAAAAAAATAATATAGAATAACTTGTTTTTTAAAATAATAATATATATTTGTCGCCGAATATGTTCATACATATTGATATTATAGTCGAACAAATACATTATTATGGAAATGACAAGTACCTACAAGAAGAATCCTTTGATCGAATTAAATGGTTTTGTTTTAACCGGATGGGATGATATTATATCCGTTATTGAGAAACAAAAAACAAGTAAAGGAATTATTGTAATTGACTGTTATACAGGAATACACTGCAAAGAGTTAAAATCTCAATTTATCAGACTCAAACCCGATTTGTTTATTGATACAAAAGATTTGTTTATTTCTGAATCAAAGGTAGAAGAACTGACAAAGAGATTTATGACTGACGATATTCTTTTCGGATATATGTCTAATATCTCCCTACCGGAATACTTTGACAATGAAAAGCTGGATGCAGCAAAAAAGTTAATTAGTGAAACAAAGGGTTGTGTCGTAATTTTTGGCCATGGCGCACAACTTGTATCCGGTAGCGATATATTGATTTTCGCCGATATGCCGCGCTGGGAAATTCAGCAGCGTATGCGCCGTCAAGAAGTGAGAGGATTAGGTATTGACAACAGTAAAGATCCTTTTTCATTCCAATACAAACGGGGAATATTTAATGATTGGCGTGTAATAGATAAGCATAAACGAACTATTTATCCGTATGTGGATTATTGGCTTGATACGGTTGTCCCTAATAATCCCAAAATGATAGACAAGCAAACTTTCTATGCCGGAATGGATAAAGCGTCAACTTCGCCTTTCCGAGTCGTTCCGTTTTTCGACCCTGCACCATGGGGAGGCCAATGGATGAAGGAAGTGTGTGATCTTGATTCATCTAAACCGAATTATGGCTGGTGTTTCGATTGCGTTCCTGAAGAGAACAGCCTGCTTTTGGACGTGGATGGAACTGTATTTGAAATGCCTTCGGTAAACCTTGTCTATACCAAAAGCCGTGAACTGCTTGGCGAGCCTGTCGAGTCACGATTCGGCAAAGAGTTTCCTATCCGTTTTGACTTTCTGGATACTGTAAAAGGAGGTAATTTAAGTTTACAGGTCCATCCTACAACACAATATGTACACGACAACTTCGGGTTAAATTACACGCAAGATGAGAGCTATTATATTGTGGATGCCAAAGAAGATGCCCATGTTTATCTCGGATTGAAGACCGGAATAGATAACAAAGCCATGATAGAAGATTTGGAAAAGGCTGAAAAAGGAGATTGTGTGTTCGATGCTGAAAAATATGTTAATAAATTTCCGGCTAAAAAACACAACCATTTTCTTATTCCGGCAGGAACAATTCACTGTTCGGGAATAGATGCAGTAGTACTCGAAATCAGTTCTACACCCAACCTATTTACATTTAAACTATGGGATTGGCAACGATTGGGTTTAGATGGCAAACCTCGGCCGATCAATGTGCAACGAGGGAAAGAGGTCATTGATTGGGAGCGTGATACAAAGTATGCGGAAACAGAATTGATAAATCAATTTCAAGTGATTGCAGAAGGAGACGGATGGATTGAGGAAAAGACAGGTTTACACAGAAACGAATTCATAGAAACCCGTAGGCATACATTCAAAAAAATTGTAACTCATTATACAGGCGAAAGCGTGAACGTACTGAATCTGATAGATGGGGATGAGATTATAATTGAAAGTCCGACAAAAGTCTTCGAGCCGATGGTTATACATTATGCCGAAACATTTATTATTCCTGCCTGCGTTGGCGAATATACAATACGCCCTTACGGAATATCGGAAGGTAAAGAATGTATGACAATAAAAGCATCTGTCAGAATCTGAAAAAACCATATAATTTAACAATCTGTACCAAATGAATAATACCCAATCGAAAAATTCATCTTTAGTATTTCTTCCGATATTTCTTAGCTTTTTTGTAATGGGCTTTGTAGATATTGTTGGTGTAGCGACTAACTATGTAAAGAAAGATTTTGAGTTGTCGGATTCTATGGCTAACCTGATACCTATGATGGTATTCGTATGGTTTGCCGTATTCTCTGTTCCTACAGGTTTGCTTATGGGAAAAATAGGACGGAAGAAAACTGTATTGCTTTCGCTGTCGATTACAGCTGTAACGATGTTGCTTCCTCTGTTTTTCTACAATTACTTCGGCGTACTGTTTTCTTTTGCTTTGTTAGGTATCGGAAATACCATTTTGCAAGTGTCGTTGAATCCATTAGCTGCAGCTATCGTAAGTAAAGATAAGTTGACAAGTACCTTGACAATGGGGCAATTTATCAAAGCCATTTCTTCTTTTCTGGGCCCTATCTTAGTGGGTATGGCAGCAAGTAAACTCGACAACTGGCGATTGACTTTTTTACTGTACTGTATAACCACAGTCATATCTATGATTGTATTGTATTGCACACAAATAAAAGAGTCGGCCGAAATGAAGGAAAAATCATCTTCATTCAAAGAGATCATCTCCTTATTGAAAGATAGGTATCTGGTTTATTGTATTATTGTCATTCTGTTAATTGTTGGTGTCGATGTTGCTCTCAATACGAGCATCCCGAAATTATTAATGTACAGAACTAATATAGTTTTGGATGAAGCCGCATTAGGCACGAGTTTGTATTTTGCAGCGCGTACCATCGGTACTCTTATCGGGGCATTTCTTCTGATAAAGCTGTCTTCTGTCAGGTTTTTACGCATTACCCTCATTTTAGCTGTCTTGGCTTTTGTTACAATGATGATAAGTTCGTCATTGTGGGTATTGCTTGCGGCTATTACCATGATAGGATTGGCTTGTGCGAATGTATTTTCTATAATATTTTCATTGGCATTACAACATGACATGAAGCATTCGAATGAAATATCGGCGTTAATGATAATGGGAGTTTCGGGTGGAGCCTTATTATCGCCATTACAAGGATTGATTACCGATATGTGGACATTCACGGCAGGTATGTCTGTGATCCTTATAAGCATATTGATCATAAGTCTGATTTCCTTTAAATTTAAATCATAATACCATCTATGTATAGTTATGACAAACGAATAGTATTAACATTAGATGCAGGAGGTACAAACTTTGTTTTTTCTGCTGTACAAGCTAATAAACAGGTAGTTGAACCCTATTGTTTACCTGCTTGTCCCGGCAATCTGAATGAATGCCTGAATGCATTAGTCAGAGGTTTTACTCACATAAAAGACCGGTTAAAAGCTGAACCTGTTGCTATTAGTTTTGCATTTCCCGGACCGGCCGATTATAAGAATGGTATCATCGGCGATTTACCTAATTTTCCATCATTCAGAGGTGGTGTGCCGGTAGGCCCATTTTTACAGGAGCGTTTTCATATACCTGTATTTATAAATAATGACGGTAACCTCTTTGCCTATGGCGAAGCTTTAGCCGGAGCATTACCGGCACTCAATGACCGGTTAAAAAAACACGGTTACAATAAAGAATACCGTAATTTAATAGGAATCACATTTGGAACGGGATTTGGATCGGGAATCGTTATAAATAATAATTTATTATTGGGGGATAACGATTGCGCAGGTGATATCTGGATATTCCGCAACAAGTTATATCCAAATATGATATCGGAAGAGAGTGTGAGTATTCGTGCCATTAAGCGAGTATACAATGAAATATCTGGTAATACAGATATTACTGTCACTCCCAAAGATATTTTTGATATAGCAGAAGGTAAAAAAGAGGGAGATAAAAAAGCGGCAATAGAAAGTTTCTCCCAATTCGGAGAAGTGGCAGGAGATGCTGTATCTCATTTGCTGACATTCACGGACGGTATTGTCGTTATAGGTGGCGGAATTATGGGAGCGGCCAAATACATTATGCCTGCCATGCTTGCCGAAATGAAGTCGACACTGTCGACATTTGCCGGAGATAATATCTCTCGTCTCGAAATGGATATATTCGATATAGAAGAAGAAAAACAATTTGAATACTTTATCCGGGATAAAAGCATAGAACTTCCTATACCTTATTCCGACAAAACAATCCATTATCACCCGCATAAAAAGACTGTAATAATGAAAACAGTCCTCGGTACCAGTCAAGCGATATCGTTAGGAGCTTATGCTTATGCACTATATACATTGGATAACTAAATTAAAATTATCAAAGATTAAATTCAACCTTATGAAAAATTACATGTTAATGAAAATGAATCATGAACCGGCTCGATATTCCTTTTTGCGAAGGAATAAGATATCTTTCAGAGATTTCCTGGCTTTATGTTTTCTTATCTTGAGTACAACAATATATGCTCAAGATAGTAAAACCGGTATAGAAGGAACTGTTGTGGATATAAACGATGAAACTCTTATCGGAGCATCGGTAAAAGAAACAGGAACGACGAACGCAACTATCACCGACCTCGATGGACATTTTAAATTGAATGTCTCTTCTCCAAACGCTACTCTGACAATTTCGTATATTGGATACGAAACCAAGGAAGTCCGTATTTCGGGAAGAAAGAACTTGCATATTGTGTTAAATGAGAGAAACAGAGAACTCGATGAAGTCGTGGTGGTAGGTTATGGTACACAGAAAAAAGTGAATCTTACCGGAGCTGTTTCCTCTGTTGATATGAAAGGACTCGAAAGTAAACCGGTATTAAATGTCGCAGAAGCATTGCAGGGGACTACACCGGGACTGACTATACAGCAAAGCAATTCGCAGCCGGGAAGTCGTCCGTCTATTAATATCCGCGGGGTAAACACACTGAATAACAATGATCCGATGGTGATAATCGACGGGATACAAGGTGATATTCAAAATGTGAATATGGCGGATATAGAAAATATCTCGGTTCTGAAAGATGCTGCTTCAGCTGCTATTTACGGTTCTCGTGCATCCAACGGTGTTATCTTAATTACTACAAAAAAAGGTGCTAAAGGGGTAACACGTGTGTCGTATGACTATACATATGCTATTCAAACCCCAACATTTATGCCTGATATAGTTGATTCTTGGGTATATGCCGAACTGAGAAATGAAGCATTAGTTAATTCAGGACGGCCTATACAATTTTCATCCGAACAAATAAAAGACTTCAGATTAAATGGTCCTAATTCTAATTGGATGAAAGAAATATATAAATCAAGAGCACCTCAACAGACACATAACATTTCCATTACGGGAGGAAATGATAAAACAACTTATCTGGTCTCGGGAGCATATACCGATCAGGAAAGTATGCTCGAAGGGCCCGGATACGGACTTGAGAGATATAATTTCCGAACAAATATAGATACAAAAGTTTCGGAACGATTCAAATTCAGTGTTCTGGCGTCTTATGCACGTAATGGTGTAAAAGATCATGCTTATTGGACTGAATGGCTTATTGAACAAGCGACCCGTATGCCGTCGATATATCCGATAAAAGATGCGGATGGAAATTATAATTATCCCGGAGGGAGCAATACAAATGCATTGGCCCGCCTTGAACAGGGAGGTGTGCGTAAAAGCCGGAACGATGATTTGTCAAGTGTTATAAATGCAGAGTTTAAAATTATAGAAGGGTTAAAATTACAGGGAATGGTTGGTGCGCAGTTGTACTATAACAGACTGAAAGAAAACAGGAAAGCCATCCCCGGTTCGGGAGACCGGGAAAATCGTATGACAAACAGTTCGCAACGCATCCAAAATATTACAACCAACTTGATCTTGTCTTATGACAAACAATGGGGAGATCATACATTCAACGCAATGGGAGGATATTCTTATGAAGGAGGTACGGATAACCGTTTCGAAACATTCAGGCTTTTGGACGAATCGAATTATGATATTATGGGCGGTTTGCAAACTTCTAATACCGGTAATCAAGAATGGCAGACAGAATGGTCTATTTACTCGGCTTTTTTTCGGTTAAATTATAATTTTAAAGAAAAATATTTGTTTGAATTCAATATTCGCGATGATATTTCGTCCAAATTCCGTAAAGGAAATCGTTCTGCATGGTTTCCTTCATTATCGGCTGCGTGGAGAATTTCGGAAGAGAATTTTTATCCGGAAAATTTGAAGAGCATAATGCCTTCTGCAAAGATCAGAGGATCGTGGGGACTGGTAGGTAATAATCGTATAGACGATTATAAATATCAAGCTACGGTGAATGTCTCTCAGGGATATAATTTCGGAAATACGATATATCCCGTTGCATCATTCGATGCTGTTAATCCTGATTTGAAATGGGAAACAACACGTATGTTCAATATCGGAGCCGACTTAAGCTTTCTGAATAATGCATTGACATTCTCGGGCGAATATTATATTAACGACACATATGATATTCTTATCGCGATTCCCGTTCCGGGATTGTATGGCGGAGGTTCTCCTATTCAGAATGCCGGAAAAGTACAGAACAAGGGTTGGGAATTATCGGCACGCTATAATTTGAGGACAGGAAAAGTTAACCACACCTTCTCGGGAAGCTTATCCGATAGCAAAAACAAAGTAACCGATCTGAAAGGTACTTATTGGACTACCGGCTATGATGTTACTACCATTGTAAAAGAAGGTTATCCCATCAACTCGTATTATGCTTACCGTTGGGACGGATTCTTCCGGAATGATGAAGAAGTAGCTAAAGGGCCTCATCCGGATGGCATAACGCCAAAACCGGGAGATATACGTTATGTCGATAAAAGTGGAGATGGAGTAATCAAGGAAGATGACGACCGTTTTATATTGGGAAATAGGTTTCCTCGCTTTTTATACGGATTCAATTATGCCGCAGAATGGAAAGGCTTCGATTTTTCTATGTTCTGGCAGGGAGTTGGTCAAAGAAAAGTGTGGTTGAGAGGAGAATCGGTAGAAGCATTTCATAATAATAATGAAGGTCCTGTATTTAATTTTCATATAGACCGTTGGACTCCGAATAACCTTGACGCATCCTATCCTCGTCTGACTGTGGGAGCTGAGTCGGCAAATAATGCGGCAAAATCGAATTTCTGGATCGAAAATGCAGCCTATCTGCGTTTGAAAAATGTACAACTGGGGTATACGCTTCCCGAAAAGTTAACAGGAAAGTTATCTGTCAGCCGTCTGCGGGTTTATACAAGTATTCAGAATGCCCTTACTTTTTGTGATATGAAAGGCGGATGGGACCCCGAAACTACGGATGGCGGTGGGCGTATCTATCCGGTAAACAGAACGTACTCCATTGGTTTAAATCTTAACTTTT
>DAIQOU010000083.1:0-13074 GCA_036787725.1 Bacteroidales bacterium | reverse complement strand
TCTTCCCATTCTGTTCTTTCCCATCAACATCCCCGACATAAATATAAGAATGATTACCGGCATGTCCTCCCGGATCGCAAGAGAAATCGCGAACCGCCATAACAGACGCAACAGTATTCACCGAGATAATTTTTCCCGAATTATCTTTTTTAAGAAACCCCGGATCCCACACTGTAATTCTATAATTATAACGATTTACCGCAAACCCGGAAACAATTATCTCGGGAATCCCATCCGCATTGATATCTGCCACTGCAGTATGACCGTCTCCCAATCCTCGAATGGATTTTACTTTATAAGAACCCGTTTTCGTATCGATATCATAATATACTTTATTACCGGCAGCAATATCATATTTTCCATCCAAATCCAAATCATAAATATAAGAAAAGCCATGATCATTGTCCCCCGTCACAGATAAACGATCCTGTCCTACATTGGCAGAAGAAGAATTACTTGCAGTTGATAAATCCTCCAATTTCAAAAGCAGTTGACCGGTAACGGCATTGTATATCTTATTATACACAACTACCTCCGGAATTCCGTCTGCATCTATATCCGCTATTTGAGGAATCGGTTTAGCAAAATTACCGGCATTGAAAAAGTTGGAGTTTGCAGAACCATATGCATCATAACGCACATCTGATATCCATTTTTGAGTCAACTTATTGGCATTCTGAGCATCGGATCCGCCTTCCCGATCCAAAAACGTATTTTCATTCACTTCATAAGAGATCAACCGTTTTGAATAAGTCGGGAAAGAAGCATTATATCCTGTTGCCACTATAATTTCGGCTTTACCATTTCGATCGGCATCAATCAATGCAATAGAAGCCGGAGAATCATGATAATAATTTCCCAACAAACTCCAATTCATGGGTAAAGGATATTTAACAATTATTTTTCCGGTTTGTCCATTTAATATATAAATATAAGAAGCAGTAGCAGCTAACCCGGCCTCGGTGTCCCGAATACCCAACGCTACAATTTCGGGTTTTCCGTCTCCATCCAAGTCTCCGACCAACGGAATGGAAAATCCATAAAACCGATGATTCCCGGTATTAGGGAAATTGGAACCATATCCGTCAATAGCAGCATTATTGACAGAACCGGAAATATATTTATATCGGGGAATAAAATCAACTGTTTCCATTTCGTCGTAACATTCTATATCTCCTCCTTCCACAGATCCGAGAGGAGGTTCTTTCCCAACTACTCGAATGGTGAGGGGAGCAGTCTCTTCCACAATGACCTCATCGAACGGGTCATAATAAGATATCTTATAATTCACCACGGAAACAGGACCTCCTACAATACCGGGAGCGGGTAGTGTAGGATTTTGATCATCCGAAAAAGGTCTGAACTTCAACAAATAAGGCTTTACTTGCGGAGTTAATGTTCCATTGGTCGGTACTCCCAAAATCGTAAAGGTTACATTTTCTTTTGTAATACCTTCCGGATACTCTAAATCGGAAAGATCCAGTTCTTTATCGATCAAACCTTTTTCAGGATCATATTCATACACAAAAGTAATGGGTTTGAGGTATACAGATCGAATGTCCCAAGATCCGACCGATATGCGTGAAGGTCTGAGAATACCTCGTTGATCCGTTTTTAACAGATCTTCATATCCCGTAAGAGAGGGCTCTTCACCCAGTTTCAACAAACCGCAAACCCCATTATAAAACTTCAGCTTATGTATTTTAGCTTTTCCCGGATTCATCGGATTAAAAGACAATTGAGTGTCAAAATATTGATTGATATCGGGAATAGCAACCGGAGAAGAAGTATTTAAGTAATAATTTCCATTATACACATTTCTAAAAGCCTCTGTCGTATTGCCGGATACCGTACCGGTTCCCATCATTAAATTATTCTGAACCGGACTCGCCTCAACAGCATTTATTCCCATAGAATTATAAAAAGTATTATTAAATATTCCTCCCGCTTTTTTTCCCCACGAAATGGCTTGAGAAGTGGCGTTAACCGTATTTTCGGAAAAAGTATTGTTATAAACCAATCCCTCGGCAGAAGTCGTATTACGAACATAAATAATGGCAGCTTCAGTAGAAGAAGTCAGCAATGTATTATTGGAAAAAGCAGACCCGGAAATCGTAAAGGGACATGCTCCCGTAATACGTATCAGCGGGATCGATTTGGAAGATTTATTCCCTTCAAAAGTACAATCTTCAACAGTTAAATTTTCGGCCTGTTCCGCATATAAAATGACCCCGGTATGTTCGATTTCGTTCTGTCTGAACGTAGAAGTATTTAAATATATCCGATTCGTACTTTTATTGCTTGCAATAAGAGACCTGTATGTTTTATTCTTCGACAAAATCGTCCTCTCCAGTATAAGTTCCGATCGATCATTTTCCAACCAGAACATATAAGACCAAGAACCTTTAGCTGTGGTAGACCAAGAATCCAACACCGAATTATAAAAGTACAATCGGGTATTGGACGCTCCGGTTTCAAAAACAGCATAGCCGTCACTTCCGATATTCATAACATTAATAATACCGGAATTCTCCACACGAAAAGTTCCCCCGGTATTCACGGCGACCAACGGATTCCGATATCCGAAAATATTCTTTATGTGGACCCAATCCAAGTGTAACGTAGTATAATCATTAATCGTAAATAAAGATGACAAACCATATTCATTATTGGCGGTCGAACTAAAATTCTGTATAGTCAAATTCCTTATATATAATGTCATGGGGAGATAACTTCCTTTTCCGACCGTTGCTGCAAACCTGATGTCGGAACTGTTGGAACCATCTATTATCACCGTATTGTTCATATCAACAGGAGCAAAAGTTATCTTCAAACCGGAAACACTTGAAGCAGAACCAAATGTAAGAACTCCATTTGTATAATAAGTACCTCCGGCAAAATAAATATTCAGCTCCTTATCATCCGATACATAATAGTTTATTAAAAAAGGATGTAATTGGTCAAATCCGGCTGCATTTTGTACAGAACTTCCATCTTTCAGGCCCGATCCTGCGGGAGACACATAATAATCATACGCTTTTAGTTGCAGACCGGAACAAAGCCCGAACAACACCAATATTAAAATCCTTATATAGTTGCTTTTTTTCATCATCTTATTTCCTGCTATTTATCTCATTAAATATAAAATCAATTGAATTTTAAGAACCTTATCCCAACAGTTACTCCTCCTTTACACATCGTACCGGAAGTCCCGAAGCCCTATATGTTGCATTCGCCGGGTTGATATCGAATTCTTCAAAAGAAAAAATAAAAGATTTGGAACTGCTTTCAGCCGCCGACCACACATAGCCTTTATATCCTACATCATTAAACTTTCCGTTCATAAAATCCCGGCTTCCCGTAACGGGATAATAACCGGCCTCTCCCAAGTAGCCGAAATGCCACCGACCGGATATTCCGTTCCAAGCCGAATAAACTCCGGAAGAAGAATAAGGAACTCTCCAACCGCAGGGACAAGGATCATACAACGACTTCTCCTCTTTATTTCCCCATCCGGGGTTTGCCGGATTTATCCAATCATAACCGGGAGCAACCGAACTTCCGTAAAAAGTCATCGGATTACGGATAGCTTCTTCGAGGTTGTTTGCCGGTACGGAACTATGCATGATTCCCTCGGTTCCCTCTACCAATTGAATCCCGTTTTTATCATACACCGGACGACTTTCATAAGATCCTTTAGGTATAATTATGTCTCCGGCTCCGGGAAACGGATCTTTTCGTCCCCATTGATACATCAGTCCAAACGAATTTACAGTTACGGGTTCTGCACTTAACGCCCCGAGGTTACGATCCATAAAGACGAATTTATTATTGGTTTTATAACCTGCCTTATTTCGTATATCGTATTCGGTTACCCAAATGTGCCAGGACCAAAGAATATTATTCCCGCTTTTTACTGCGATCAGGGCATTTCCTTCCGTGCTTCCGGCCCGCACGTCCAATACAGCATTTTCTCCCGTACCTGAAACAGTAACCGTCTGAATTATACCGGTCGGTCCCATTCCTACCGGACTGTCTGACCATAGTAATTCGGCAGTGAGAGCTCCTCCCGGAATCCGGGATTGCCCATCGGCATTGGCATAACCCACAGGGATGAAAACCCTTCCTCCCGGAACCGCCACATAACTGTTGGCTCCCAAATACTGATTCACACTAATTTCTTTAGTAATAACCCCTGCTTTTAACAAAATGGTTGCTTGCCTATTTTTCATTCCGGCAATACGATTCACCTCATATTTCAATAACCCGACCCCCTCGTCTCCGGTATTATAACCGGAAACCAAACGCAACCAGTCGGCTCCCGATTTAACTTCCGCCTGCCATCCTTCGGAATAATTCGTAGAAATAACAAATTGTCCGATCTGCTGACGAAAATCGACCGTCATTTCCGAAGCATCCACTCCCAACATGTATTGTCCGTTAAAATGAATATCCGTGATATTTTCATCTGTATCCATAATTTCAAAAATCATATTGACGGCACGGGAAGAGGCAGCTTCTTCAAACGTGGTATATCCCGGATTCTTTATCTTCTTTATATTAATGGTATAACAATGATTACGGAGTAAAGCCAACCACTTGGAATCCTTTTCAAAATCAATCCGGTAAAAGGTATTATTCTCTTCTCCGAAACTCCGGCCGTATACAATAAGGAAAGTCGGATCATTTGCCAAGCCGGTTGCCGGCGACTCGGGAATATATACGGAACGAGTCAACAATTGCCCCGAAGAGCCGGTTAAAGGCAAGTATTCCAATACGTTCGATAATAAAGTTGCATTGCCGGGAATACTGGGATTCGTAACTTTATGCTCTATTATCTCGGCCCTGGAATTTGGAGCAACCATCCCTTTATTTAACACATTACATACATATACTTTTTCTATAATGAAACCCGGACGTGCTCCTCCGATGGGAGTATCGTCATCCGGAGTCACAACAATATCTACTTTAACAATCGAACGCAACATTACAATGGGCTCCAATTTTGTTTGGGAATGAATGGAAATTCGTTCCGATTCTCCCCACATGGGAAACGGACGAAAAGGTTCAACAGGCCATTTATCCGAATAATCAAAAGCCAACGATTCCAACACCGTATTTTTGGAAGCGCCCGGAGCTATATTCCCCATTAAGTGGCGAACATTTGCCAATAAGACCAAGCGGACCTTATCCGTTCCGATTGTTTCTTTCAGATCCGCATTAAAAATCTTCTTATTTCCGTTTACGGAGCCGGCAGCATTTAATATATTTTCCCCGGAGACCCGATAAAGAAATCTTTCTTCAATACCGGTCGCATCAAAAACCAATACATCCACTTCCTCAATCAGATTCTCATCCAAGCTGCTGAAAGAATAATTCTTCAGCGAAGAGCCCGAAAATTGAACAGTTAATGTATGTCCCTCTTGCGGAAAAAAAGTATCGGTCTCATCCGTCGAACAAGAACAAAAACCTATCAACAGGAGCAGAATAACACAATTAATATTTAATCTTTTCATTTACCTCTTACTAATTAATCTCAATAACTTCTTACATATCGTACTTTGAAAGTATTGATTGACTTATTCCAGGAAGACACCGATCCGGAATTAAAATAAATTCCTTGCGCTTCGGATTCGTTTGCTCCGTCTGTAGCACTCCAATATACATCATTTACAGAACGGGAAAATCCATAGGATTCAAACTCTTCTTCAAATGAAGAAAAATACCGATACATGGCTTTAAGTTCGGTAATAGAAGGTAACCTCCAATCACTGTAGCCAATCACCGGTTGTCCGGCAATCCTCCCGGTATAATCAGACCAAGATCCGGGAGTTGCATCCCCCATCATTAGCATAAATCGATTATTTCCGGTCTCCAATACATTTTCGGGTACCTCATAAAAACTTTTTCCCGGTTGATATACAGAAATAAGCTTTCTTAAATTTCCGGAACGCAGATTGATGACCCCGCTTCTCGAAAGTCCGGTTCCGTTGCTTTCGACCTTAAAATTCAGCCCCGAGACTCCCGTTTTTCCGGTTGTTTGTCCCGACAAACTTAACCAAGTAACAGATTCATCAACAGCAGCTTCCCAACCGCCGGGATGATTGGTATATATAGATAACCGGCCCTCAAACGAAGAATTTCCCAACATATAGGAGCCATGCCCTACGATCAATCGATATTGAGTATCATCCACATCAATGTCGGTCGGATCCCAATCTTTAATGTCTGCCTCCACGTCCATTAATCCTCCATACCCTTTCAACTGTCCTACAAAAATATATTCTCGATTCCGGGTAATGTCATAACGTTCGGAACCGGAAGCAATCGGATTCATTCCGTCTCCAATACGCACCAAGTAAGTAACCTGAGTTGATGTGTTTTCAATATGTCCGTCGATTTTCAAATAAGCATAATGTAATGTATCGCTTAAGATATATTCCGGAACATAAAATATTAATTCGGGAATAGTAAAGGATTCGGAGCTGGCAATCGAATTACCGGCATCAATCACTACATTTTCCGATTTAATAAAATGATCTCCCGTCACGGGAGGAACATACGGTTTCGAAAATAAATAAGAATGCTTGGGCAAACGTTCCATACGTACGGAATCAATAATAATTCTTTTACTCAAATCGGCATAATCGTAATTCAACGTAAAATTGACTTTAGCCATTACCCGTTCTACCTCTTCACCCACAACCGTAGATCCGTCTGCCTGAACATACGTATTCGGATAGCTTTTAAACATGGTTATAAAATCGGGATTCCGGGCATATTCCAACTGAATTTTTTCGAGATCGGCCTTGGAATTTATATTCTTAAAAATATCCTTTTCCGTATAATCGTTATTCAAGGGTTCGTTTACTATCAAATAAATATCCCGATATCCCGTTCTCACAATTTGTTTGATCGTTTCCTGCGGATTGGCATGCAATTGGTTGCATATCAATGTTCCTTCAGATTCAGAAGCTTGTGATGAAGCCAATGCCACAAAACGAACCCGACGGATATCGTTTTCTACAGTATGAGTTTCTCCGGCAAAAGGAATAAAGCCTTGTATATATATGGTAGCATCTTGTATTTCGACCGGCTCCACCGAATCGGAAATTTCATCCGAACATCCGATATAGAGCAATGATCCGAATACAAAAATACACATCCGAAAAATACGTACATACTTTTTCATCTTTCTCCTCTTATTGAACTATCCTATAATACCTCCTTGTTCATACACTATCCAACCATTTATCATTACGGTTGCGGTCATGGAAGAACGATCCCATACAATTTCCACATAGAAATAATCATCTCTATCCAAATTCAGATTCGGATTTTTCAAAATCAAACTCGGCAAATGTTGATCAAACCACACTTTTTCCCTCTCATTTCCGGCAGCACTTACAATCTTTAGCCGGGTATTATCCTCCGGAAACATTCGCATCACTACAAAATCGGAAATCAAAGAAGTCTCTTCAACCAACGTTTCCGGTATATATATTATTCGCCGATTATCGGCTAACGAATTATCAAACTTATAATTACCGTTGGTACTTTCTATTCGACAAGTTAAATTCGAATCTTCATTCCAACCGGTTTCGGGAAGCAGCCCTTTCACAGCTACTGTAATCTTATTCGTATTTTTCATTAATACGATTTTATGCGTTTCTCCGGCAATCAGATTTGCAGCAAGTTTCCCGTGATATAAAGCTGCAGGATGCCGTAATACTTGATTATCATTTACTTTTAATGACAATCGTGCATTTTCAATGGTAAGTTGTTCTTGTTCCAAAAAATCATAATCCTCATTCAGGTTCCCCCATACAACAAAGTGAAAAGAACCGCTCTGATAAGGAAGTGTAATCCGAAAAACAGGGTTAGAACTGTTTAAACGAACTCCTTCTTTTATAATACGATCGATCATTCTTCCTTTGTGATCAAAAACAAACAAGTCCAGTTTGTTCACTTCCGTAAGATAGGAATCGGGATTCATTGCGTTATTTACATAATGCACTTCCAAAGTTGTGATACCGCACCCGGATAAATCTTCTTTTATACATGCGTGTAAAAGAATAAGTAACCCGGCCATCAAAATCATTTTTTTAATCATTGAAGAACAGTAAATAAAAAGCTCATTTCAACATTCACATTTAATTCTTTCAAACATCAATACTTTCCGCGGAGGAACTAAAACCATGCATCTTCCGGTTAAAAGATGCATGGTCTTTCCTAAATATTAATTGAGAATACCTCCTTGAGAAACAGGAACCCATCCTTTCACCTTGATCGTAGCAGAAACATACGTTTTTTCATCCAAAGGTTCTTCCGGTCCCGTAATCAGATCTTCTTCTGTCGGAACACCCGGTCCTGTGATTGCATTTATTGTAGCAGTATAAATCTTTCCTCGTTCTACACCATATACTGTATTCGTACCGCTGCCTTCTCCAATATTCAAACGATACCAACTGACACCGTTCTCATATTCGGCATATTGCCCCTCACTCACCACAGCATCCAGCAATGCATCATCCGTTCCGGAAACCGGTTCCCGTTGATAAGTAGCAATAAATACTGCTTTTTTCAATGTTTGTACGCTATTGAAATAGGTACCCTCCGGAATTTCAGCAATATCCTGCACCTTTGAAACCACAAACGTAGTATTCGGAGCCGTTTGAGATGAGGCACCCAAATTAACTTTCCCGGTCAATGCATTATAAACAGGAGCCGTATACGTCTTTTTAGGTTGATAATTCAATGTAATAGCCGCATAAGTAGCACTTCCTTTACGAAGCGAACGGTTCGTATTTTCTGCAGTATACACATATTTCTGACCGGTACCGTTTGTAACCGGAACAGATGCCGCAGAAGAATAATCATAATAAGAATCATATTCGGATTGAACGGTACTCCCATCAAAAAGGTGATAATATACCGAAGCCACTTCCGAACCGGCATACCGCTGAACAAAATAAGTTTCTTTAGCAATATTACGAATTGCATAAGAAGGACGTGTCATAATGGCATCATCCGTTTCCAGAATCGCATCGGAGCAAATAAGACCCACCTTTGCCAACAAATAGTCTACCGAAATTTCAAAACTGTTTGTCGGAGAAGTTCCGGTAGCGGAAGCTGATCCTCCTTGAGCAGTTTGTTCATCTACATTGGCGGCTAATGTATAAGTAAGTTTAGAGGAGTTGCTCATAGGGAATCCGATCTGATTGGATACATCCAGCAAAACCATTCCGGACAATGAAAATCCGCTTGAAGGTGCGGCAAATGTACCCGGAGTACCGGCATTGTAAGTTAATGCCAAAAACTGATCCAAAGTCATAGACTGGCTTGAAAGAGATGAAGCAAAAGGCGCCCGATCTTTCATGTTTAACAAAACAAAAATCTTTTTATTCCCGGAAGTAACCAATACCGTTGTTTTGTTTGCGGTCAGATTGACTTCTTGATTATATTCCAATGCTTTAGTTGAAGCATTAAAAATAATTAACCGTGCATTTCCCACTTTACTCGCATCAATATCGTTTTGGCCTACACCACCATCGTCTTCCGGGTTCAGGGATCGAAGAGAACCGGCAGGTTGAAATTTAAAATTAAAAGAGGCATACGTTTTTTCGGAGATGCCATCCCCTCCCGTGCCGTTATCATCACCAATCCCCTCGTCTTTAGAACAAGAGTAAAACACCAAGCTTAAAAAAGCTACACACAAAAGAATTGTTTTTTTCATTTTTAATGGAATTTTAAGTTTAAGTAAATCAAGTTATTAAAATGTAAGTTATAGTTATACCATCTCTCTCTTTATAAGATATTTATCTGTCAGTTACAGTCCTCAAAAAAAGGCACTTATCTGCAACCGGTTATTTCGCTCTTCTATAAAGCGAATGTATATCGAGTTATTTTTAAGAATTTATTCCTTTCACTTTATTACATAGATAAGAGAAACTGTCGGTTTTGTAATTCCAATATAATTTTTAGCTTCAGTTCCTGTTTTTTCGCCACAACTTTCACATCTATATATATCATAATCCAAAAAAGCATACCCCACTCCTAAAGAAACCTCCAATGCCCAACGGTCTGAAAGTTTTTTATAATAACCATATGAAAAGCCGACACCGGTCAACCATCCCTCAAACCGATGTTTCTTCATATAATCCGACAAATTCAATCCTCCGGTATTGTAATAACCATAATGAGTATGAAATCCCAGAAAATGACCATCAGAAAATCGATAAGGCCAATATCTTAATTCCGGTTGAATTAGAAAATGCTTGAATTTTTTATTGTTAGAATAAGTCCACCCGTTATAATTTACCGGAAAATCGATTGAAAAGTTATCTCGGATTCTCAATTCCGCTCCGACATTGACCGTTGAAGTCAAATCATACAATAAATTTGATTTTACAGTAAATACAGGCATCTTCTTTTGCGGGAAAACTTGTTCCTGTGCTCTCATTAAATTTGTATATTGAAAAGCAAATACAATAATCCCGATAATAAATAGTCTATAAAACATTGTATAAAATTCTATCTGTCGTTAAGTCCTCTCTTCTACACATGCAAAATTATACCCAACAAGCCGGTAAAATGTTTCTATTTCGAAAAATCGGTTATATCAAAATCAGCTAATTGAAAATTATTGTATAATAATATTGTAAAAAGAATAAAATTATCGGAACACGAGGAAAAATGTTGTGAAAATTGCAAAAATATACGGGAAAATTGCGAAAGCATCTGCAAAAATAAAATAGAGGTAATCTTTTTCTTCCCGAATTACTCCCCTTAAAAATCCAACAAGTAAATTTCACACGGTCCGGGAAAGCATTGTTGTAATTTTCATACATAATCCTTAACCATCATATGGGAGGATACAGTTAACAATCCACTTCGGAAGATAATAACTCTTCCCAACTCTTTCCTGATCCTCCATAACGCATTAATATATCGGAACACGATCCCAATTAAGTATTTCCGGAAATCAAATTGAGTACCTTTCTAAATAAAACCGGGCCATCTTGCGACATCCTCTGTTTATCTGTTTAAGTTATCTTGAGATCAAGATATAAAACCATTTTTTATTGTTAAATGCCGGAATCCATCGATTACCGGTATATATGTTGAACACTTAATTCAAGTTAATTGTTCTATGAAAAAGTTGAGAAATAATCAAACAAAATTTCTTCGAAATCCTAAACAAAACTCCGGTTTCAGGTGTTATAATTTTAATAGAAGTACATTCTTTATTGGGGAGATACAATTAATAAAGCAATTTTTACAGTGAAAACTCTTTTACCGGATAAAGGAGTGGTTTTTTATTAAATTTATATGTGTCGTTATCCGCTATATGTTCATATGAATTCAGCACGCAGATTAGTATACGTTTTATTCAAATCTCTATAAAAACATTATAGTTTGTTTAATTTAAAATTCATAGCTATGTTAAAAAGTCAAATCGGCACAAATGCCGGCACGGTATGGACATTATTGTCAAAAAAAGGGAAATTAACCATCCGAGAAATCGGAGAGACGCTGCACTGCAAAGAATCGGTACTCTTCTTAACATTAGGATGGTTACTTAGAGAAGACAAAATACGCATTCACGACATTAACGGGAAATTGTATTTTGAATTAAAACAACCTTTCATGCAAACCTATTATTAATAAAGAACCTGTCAGAAAAGCTTATCTATATTATCACTTTTGATTTGAAGCCAACATTTCTTTTTCTCGATATTCTCCGGGGGTACAACCATATTCTCGTGCAAACGTACGAAAGAAAGTGGCTCTGTTGGAAAAACCGGAACGATAAATAACTTCATCAATAGTCATTTTTGTATTCAACAGTAAATTCCGAGCAATATGCAACCTGCTTTTTTTAATCATATCGGCAGGGCTTTCACCATTTATATCGTTCAATTTACGATATAAATGACGAACACTTATATTCAGTTCTTGTGCAATAAAGCCGGCAGATAATTTGCTGTTTTTAATATTCTTATCTATAATATCCATTATTTCATCTGCAAATTTGGAATTCTCGTTATGGATCAATTTGCCCCGGTTTAGTTCAAATGCACTTAACGGAGAACTGAAATAATCTTTCAAGGTTTCTTTTCTGGATAATAACCGGTTTACAGAAGCTTTTAAGTAGTCGGTATTAAAAGGTTTTGCAATATACATTTCTGCTCCTGACGCCAAACCTTCAATCTGTTCTTCAACAGTATGTTTCGCCGAAATCAAAATCAATGGTATATGAGCTGTCTTCTTATTTTCCTTGAATTCTTTTGCCAACGCTATTCCGTCCCTCCCCGGCATCATTACATCACAAATTATTATATGCGGATGAATTTTAGATATTATATTATCTATTTCCAACGGATTATCTAACGGGATGACATTATATTCCTCCATAAAGATTTCACAAATAAAACATACAATCTCCGGATCGTCATCTAGGATTAATATAGTAAATTTGGATCTGTCAAATTCATAAACAGGCAATTCTATAACCGGATCATATTCTCTTCTGATATTAAGAACGGGAGTTCTTTTATTTTTATCGGCTTCGTTATATACATTTTCTTTCCGGGGCAAACTTACTATAAATTCGGTTTTCTCATTAAGAGTACTTTTCACATCGATAACACCATCCAACAATTTGACCATATTATAAGATATAGCCAGCCCCAAGCCGTTTCGTGCGAACTCTCTCTTCCCTTCCGAATTTTCAAAATTATCCAATATACTGTAATGATCAAATATACAAGGAATATCTTCTTCTTTTATTCCTTTCCCGGTATTGGAAACTGAAATCAACAGTTTATTTTCTTCTATAGATACCTTTAGGTGAATGTAACCGTTATTGGAGGTATATTTGAATGCATTCGAAATCAAATTCATCACAATTGTATACACAAAATGCTTATCCGAATTCCAGAAAAGCATTTCCGGAATATTTTTTTCGAAATAAATATTCCTGGACTCCGCCATTTCATTAAACGACTCGACTACCTCTTCAATAATCTCGGAAACAAATGTTTTTTCAATTAACGGCGTCTTATTCCCGGT
>DAIQOU010000530.1:0-3513 GCA_036787725.1 Bacteroidales bacterium | reverse complement strand
AATCATTTTCAGCAATCGCTACGAACCCGTTAATTCCTCCAAAAAACAAAATACCCGTTTCTTTATCTCTATAAAACGCGCCATCACTAAATTCCGTCACTTCCGGTCCGTTCAAATCCGTATAAGTCCGAAAAATTTCGTGATTTGTATTGAACCGGATAATTCCCCGGTTTGTACTTAACCATAAATTATTTTTAGAGTCTTGGAGAATTCCGTGAATGGTACTGTTCGGAAATCCGCTTTTCTCGTCAAATACCGTTTTTTCTCCGGATGGTATTTGTTTGACCAACCCTGCACCGGTTCCAAGCCATACATTTTGAAAGGAATCTTTTACAATGGAAAATACCTCATTCAACGACTGCTTTTTAAATTCTTCATCCGGCAATACGGAATCTAATTCCAAAGTTCCGGGTTTTAATCTGAATGCACCATATCCCCGATTACCAAACCACAGTATCGAGTCATTCTCTTTATAAATAGTAAAAAAATAATTTTGAAAATCCTTTCCGTCATGAATAGTTATCCTCTCGGTCCCGGAGAAAACAGGCATGTCGGAAGAATAGGATAATCGGGCTTTTACAATGCCGGTACCTACCGTCACAATCCATAAAGTGGTATCATTCAACTCGCAAATCGAATGAATAAATTTTACGGGTTCTCCATCCACATTTAATTCCGCCTTTTTTATCTTCCTCTCCTTATAAGAATAATAATCCAATCCCCCTTCATTTCCGATCCACAATATATCTTTATTACCGGGAGCAAAAGCATACACCGAATTATCACTGAGCAAACTATTATTAGCAGTATGATATTGCATATCATAATAAGACGGATTCCGATTGAAACTGTAGTCTTTCAGTTTAACAATCCCATCACCTTTTGTCCCGACCCACAAGGTATGTTCTTTATCCAAAAACAATGCTCGTACGGGCTTTTCAATAGAGCTTTCAAGATTTCGAAACACTACCGAACGCAAAGAATAAACATCATTATAACACATATAAACCCCTTGACCATCGGTACCAATCCAAATTAAATCCTGATACTTATCTTTCATCAGACAAAAAATGCCCGACCTTATTCCCATGTCTTCCACTTGAAAGTTTTCGACTTTATCCGAGGTATTTCTTAACCTTATCAATCCGTTTGTTTTAAATCCGATGAAATAATCTTCATCTTGCTTTATGATAGAAGAAATTTCTCCTTTTTTATCTATTTCTTCTTTGAGATGAGAGATATAATATTTCTTTTTTTCCATTAAACGATATTCATAAAAAACACATTGATCATCTATAAAATAGACGATATCGGGAAAGTTTCGTTCATGAAAACAATACAATAATTGTTGAGAGTGTTCAAATAACCGATGAGGAATCAAACTCAATTCTCCCGAAGCATCCGCATTAATCAGATAAGCCGGATTTAAGCCGTCCTCAGTAAATAATTGCAATACATTATTCGAAGTAACAGTGAAATCCAATACATCTTCATAAGATACTCCTTCCATTCTGAGTGCCTTGAATGTTCCGGTATTTTTATGAAAATAATAAACAGCATGATCGTTAATTATAAAGATCGTCTCATTCTTATCTTTTTGAATCAAATAATTTCCTTTGAATTGATTATAGGAAGTGATCTCTTTGGTACGTTTATTTAAGCGATTCAATCCGTAGTTGGTATGCACCCATAATATGCCGTTCTCGGCTTCAACAATATTCTCAATCAGATTACCGGATAAATTATTATTATCCGAAGGTTTAAATAGTTGAATATTCAACCCGTTAAACATATTGATTCCATCACATGAGCCGAACCACATGAAGCCTTCTGTATCCTGACATATGGATAAGATCGCACTGTTAGATAAACCTTCTTTATTCGACAGCTGACGTAAGTTATAAGCGTTCCCCGAAAAAACAGGGAAAATGAACATCAAAAAAAGGAAATAAAACTTGTTTTTCACCATGTACAGATTTATAACAATTTAAGACAAAGATATAGTAACAATTTGATTATAAAAGAAGTTTCTTATATATTCTTAAGACAATGTAGTATGAATTCCGGACATTGGAATATTTTATCTCCTGTAAAATCCGGTAACTTAAAAAAACAACTTATATTTGTTTTCTAAATACATAAAACCATGCTTGGAAGAACTTCAGTACCTGAAAAAGACCATTCTCCGGATATAATATGTTCCATATTTATAAATAAAAAACACGCCGAATTACAGTAAATAAATCAATGAATTCAATAATATATCATATAAAGATCAAAGAAAATACAGATGAAAACACTGCCTTTTTTATTATGCGGATTATTTTGCATGTATGCTATTTCAAGTTGCAGTCCCCAAAAAGAAGAATCTATGGAAAACGATAATTTAGACAGGGGAAAAATCACATTGGATGCCTTATATCAACATTATTCGGTTCCCAACACTAATTTACTAAGAGAAAATTATCCGTTTGACACTGCTTATTCGGCTTCCTACTTGGCTTCCGAACAAGATTCAAGACCGAATCCTTATTCTTATCTTTGGCCTTATTCAGGAACCTTCTCGGCAGTAAATGCGCTGTTTGAAGCTACTGAGGACAAAAAATTTGAAACCATTTTAGAGAAAACGGTTTTGCCGGGATTAGAAGAATATTTTGATCAAAAACGATTTCCGGAAGCCTATGCATCTTATATAAATTCAGCTCCCGAATCCGATCGTTTCTATGACGACAATGTATGGTTAGGAATTGATTTCTGCGACCTTTACACTCTGACCGGAACAACCGGGTATCTGGAAAAAGCCACCCTCATTTGGGAATTCATAAGGAGCGGTACAGATGATGTGTTGGGAGGAGGCATCTATTGGTGTGAACAGAAAAAAGAATCCAAAAATACCTGTTCCAATGCTCCGGGATCCGTTCTCGCATTGAAATTGTTTATTGCTACAGGCGACAGTATTTATTTCAGGGAAGGAAAAGGCCTCTATCAATGGACGAAACAACAATTGCAAGACACAACCGACTATCTTTATTTTGACAATATAAAATTGGATGGAAGAATAGGGAAAACAAAATATCCTTACAACAGCGGACAAATGTTGCAGGCTGCCGCCTTGTTATACCAAGTAACAAAAGAAGAGGACTACCTGAAAGATGCTCAACACATAGCTCAATCCGGTTACGAATATTTCTTCACGGATTTTGAAACACCGGAAGGAGAGAAATTTCGTTTACTAAAGAATAGCGATGTATGGTTTATTGCTGTTATGTTAAGAGGATTTATCGAATTATATGAAATCGATAATAATAAAATTTATTTGGATGCTTTTCAAAAAAGCCTGAATTATGCATGGACTCACACACGGGATGAGAACGGTTTATTCAATGTAGATTGGACCGGAAAAGTCAAGGATGATAAGAAGTGGCTGTTGACACAGGCCGCAATGGTGGAAATGTATGGAAGAATGTCAACTGTTAACAAATAAAAGAGTTTGTTTCATTATTTAATAATTTA
>DAIQOU010000529.1:0-3513 GCA_036787725.1 Bacteroidales bacterium | reverse complement strand
GATTTTTTCATTCAAAATAATCAATTATTATTTGATATTATTTCATTTTATCTTCTACCTTTTCCGCTTCTTCTTTTACGTTCTTGGCAGCCTTGCTAATTGTCTCTTTCGATTTTTCCTTTCCTTCTTCCAATGCTTCTTTTGCTTTATCTTTAGCCTTGTCTGCCTTTTCTTTTAACTCATCAGCTTCTTTTTGCATGGCGTCTTTAGCTTGTTCTGCTTTTTTTTGAGCTTCATCCGAGGCTTCATCCAGTGATTGGCTTGCTTTATCAATTGATTCTTGAGTGGATTTTCCCAAGTCGTCAGCAGCTTTTTTAACGTCTTCTGTTGTTGATTCCACCTGCTGTTTTGCTTTTTCCTTATCGGTATTATTGCAACCGGAAAACGACCACCCTGCAACCATAATCAGTCCGGCAACTACTATTCTTTTCATTTTCATACGTTATTTTTTATTTTTACACTAAGATCGTATGGAACTCGCATGAAAAAACAATCTTCCTTTTATGATTTGAATAACCGCTTTTATGTTTTGTTTCATACTGTTTAATTTATGTTATCATTGAAATAACAAAAGAAGTGAAAAAATGTTCATAAAACAACAAAGTCCAATCGAACGACCGGACTTTGTTGTTGATAATGGTATTTTATATCATAAAGTGAAGTCGATTCTGGAGATTGACCTCAGCAACCCCGCCGTCAATATCCAAATATAAAATATTCATATGAGGATAAATCGTTTTAATTCTTTTTTCCACTCCTTTCGCGACAACATGATTGGCAATACAACCGAAAGGCTGGATACAAACAACTTTATTAACACCTTTTCGTGCATAATGGGCAATTTCTCCGGCAATCATCCATCCTTCTCCAAACTGATTGGAGAGACTGAGTATTTCGGATGCAGCTTCTGCTTTGGCATAAATTGACTCGGATTCTTCATAAAACTTAAAGTCTTTCAATATTTTCTCCGACTTTTTAGTTTTACTGTTGATATATTTCCAAACCAGAGGTACTAACGCTTTTTTCAGTAGACTTGATTTGGATAATCCGTTCTTTTCATTTTCTTTACTGTTTACAAAAAACTGGGTAAGAAAATCCAATAAAGGAGGAGTCGACACTTCTACTTTTTGGGAACGAAGCCATTCGGTAATATTTGCCTGTGCATAATTGTTATACTTTACAAAAATTTCACCGATAAGCCCTACCTTAGAATACTGTTTTTCAAAGATAGGAATATTATTAAAATCTTTAACAGCCTCTTCCAATAACCGCATCAATGTGTTGGGATCATTTGCCCGCACGGCATCAATTCCTCTCTCTATATAGAAATCAAATAGTTCCAAGGAAGCTCCGGATTGTTTTTCTCGTATCGAAATAGCACTGTGCATTTGTTGTAAACCGTCTCCATACAGCACTAGCGGAATTGCAATTTTAGCAATTTTCTTCCAATCGAGTTTAAACCGGCTTTCCTCGTTTTGGTAGGTTTGACCGGATGTTAATGCAATAATAGGTATATCTGTGAAACCGGCATTAATTAAACCGGTCTTGATTTGTGCCAGGTAATTTGTCGCACGACACTGTCCTCCTGTTTGGGTAATGGCTAAGACAATATCTTTCAAATCATAATTTCCGGATTGAAGAGCGCCGATGATATCTCCCAAAATTAAGGTAGAAGGGTAGCAAACTTCATTATTTCCATACATTAGTCCCAAGTCTGCCGAGATTTTATTGGATTTGGGCAAATTTTCGATTTTGTATCCCAACAATTCCCCCAAGGCCGGTGCAAAAGGAGAAAGAAAATCCGCCAACCAAGGAACAAGAATCGTTTTCTTTTTATCTTTTTCCGTATAAGGAATCGAATAGCCTTCATAGGATGCCGGTATCGCAGGTGCTGACGTATTGATGGCTTTAAGTGATTCCACTAAAGAACGAAGCCGAAGTCGGATGGAGCCCGGACTTGCGATTTCGTCAATACGAAGAACAGTGATGTTTTTTCCTGCCACTTTTAATATATCTCGTGTTTCATCCATGAAAAATGAATCCGGTCCGCAACCAAAAGAATTCAATTGTACCAATTGAACATTTTGAGGAAGTTTGGCTACTTCCATGGCAGCTTGTACCACCCGGTTGGGATAGGACCATTGGGAAACTATGTTCAGTTTACTGAATCCGTCACTTTCCGGTTTTCGGAAAACATCATCCGTCAAAACGGTCACTCCGAGGTCTGAAAGTATTTGTCCTACCTTTTGATGAATCAACGGATCGGTATGATAAGGTCTTCCGGCGACAATAAAAACAAGTTCTCCGCTTTTTATGGCCTTATCCAATCGTTCTTTCTGAAAATCGTATAATTGTTTTTTCAGCTTGTTTTTTTCCGATAGCGCCTGAGTAAATGCTTTATTAAACACAGCGTGGGATACGCCCAAACCGGATAAATAATTATAGCAAGCCTTTCGTAACGCTTCGTCATTACTGAATGTTACTACCGGCTTATCAAACGGTATACCGAATTTTTCTTCCGGGTTTATAGCGCTTTTGATCACATCCGGATAACCGCTTACAATCGGACAATTGAAAGAATTGGATGAATTGTTGAATTCTTTTTCTTCTTTCGGTATGATCGGATAGAATATCCTGTCTACCTTTTGGTCTACGAGCGCTAAAATATGGCCGTGTACCAGTTTGGCCGGGAAACAGATATTATCGGACATGACACTTCCTACTCCTTTTTGATAAAGAGTAAATGTTGATTCGGGAGATAAACTTACATTCAAGCCGCAGCCGGTCAACAAGGAGTGCCAAAACGGATAATTATCAAACATGTTTAATACTCGGGGAATACCGATGGTGTTTCCTTTGCGAATATTATCCGCAGGAGTATTGCGATTAAATAAAATTTCATTTTTCCTGTCGAATGCATTATAACCTTCTTGACGAGCCGATTTATTGTAAAAGATCTTCTCACATTTGTTGCCCGCATAACAAATATTTCCGTTACCGAATTTAAACCGGAGTACGGTGCATTGGTTTGTACACCCTTTGCATTGAAGTTCTTTGGTATCCGTACTGCTTAAATCGGGAAGATCTTTTTTTCCTGAGAGTAAAAATGTACCCGGGTTTTCTTTCTGACTGCATTTTTGAGCATAGAGTGCAGCTCCCAAGGCTCCCATTAATTCCGGATAGTCTGTTGAACTGACTGTTTTTCCGGATAACAATTCCAATGCTCTGTATACAGCGTCATTTCGAAAAGTTCCTCCTTGAACTACAATATGATCTCCCAAATGATTCAGATTAGAGATTTTCAATACCTTGAACAGGCAATTCTTCACTACCGAGTAGGCCAATCCGGCTGCAATATCATCATTTCCGGCATTTTGCCGTAAGGATTGTTTGACCTTTGAATTCATAAAAACCGTACAACGAGATCCCAAGTCACTCGGGTATTTTGCCAAACAAGCCGCTTCTGTAAATTCTTGCAAGCTCATATTCATGGAAGAAGCAAAGTTTTGTAAA
>DAIQOU010000082.1:0-13157 GCA_036787725.1 Bacteroidales bacterium | reverse complement strand
TTTAAATAGTTTTTTAAGATCCGTAAGTAAGGGAAACAAGACTCGCCAAAGTAATTTTCCCTTACTTTTTGTTTTCAAAAAATCCGATCTTTTCCAGATCACTTTTTAATAGTTTATATTCTTCCTTGCCAAAAGGAGCAATCGGAAGACGACAAGGTCCGCATTCAATATTTAACAGGTTCATAATGGCTTTTCCACCACGTACACCTCCGCCGTATTTAATGATTATGTCTACGACTTCGATGGATCTCATTTGAAGTTTGCGAGCTTTTTCAATATCACCTTCTTCAAACGCTTTCATCATTCCTTGATATACTTCAGGAATATAATTGTAAGTACTTCCCACCCCTGCTACGGCTCCTAACACTAATCCCGTAATTAAAATTTCATCATATCCGTGAAGCACCTCAAAGTTTTTGTTGTCCAATTCGATACATTGTGCCATTTCCATCAGGTTGTTATGTGTAAATTTGACTCCTGCTAATGTAGGAATGCGTTTTTTTCCTTCCGAAAGGAATTGAGGAACCGACAAATTTACTCCCGTCATGGAGGGCATATTGTAATAGTAGAAAGGCAATTCTTTCGCAGCCGTTGCAATGGGTGCAAAAAACTCAATCAGATCGGTAATATTTCCCGGTTTAAAGAAATTGGGTGCTATGGCAGCAATGGCATCTGCTCCGATATCATAAGCATGTCGGGCTAATTCCATTGCTTGTGGTTGGGAATTGCTTCCCACATGGACAATAACCTTTAATCTTCCCTTGGAAGCCCGAATCCAGGCCTCGGCAATGTTTTTTCGCTCTTCAGTAGTTAATGAAGCCGATTCTCCTGTGGTTCCGCAGATAAATATCCCCGGGATTCCCCATTCAATCACTTTTTCGGCATATGTATCGATTACGGGGAGGTTTACCGAGCCTTCTGCGTCCATAGGGGTGAAAGCAGCTGCAATTAATCCTTTTAACGGTTGATAATTTTTCATTTACTTATTCTTTTTAGATTTAGTGAATAATCTGTATACAGTCAATTGAGAGATATCTTTTTTATTCCCGGGAGTAATCCAACTGGCAATATACCCGATCATAAAACAAGAAATAAATCCGGTGGCAGTATATAACAAGAGGTGAACGGATTGGTGTTTCATTACGAACAATTGAACAATTAAACTTCCTATAATACCTATCAATGCTCCGGTCGCGTTGGCTTTACGGGTGACCATGCCCAGTAAGAACAAACCTCCCATACTGCCCAAGACAAGTCCCAGTATCTTGTTGAATTCATCCCACATGGATTTAATTTCCCAAGTAGCCATCATAAAGGCAAATGCAATACCGGTAATTCCCAATAATAAGGTTGCTGTTTTTGCAGCTTTCAAACTGCTTTTTGGAGTTATTTTCTGATGAATATCCGTAATATAAGCAGTTGCTGCCGAGTTCATACTGCTGCTTAAGGTAGACATGGCAGCAGCAAATATTCCCGAAATAAGCAGTCCGACCACTCCGGGAGGAAGCTTGGTATAAATATACCAAGGCAATATGGCATCTCCATCCGATATGGTCATACTTAATTCTGAAGGTGTATGACGGTAATAAACATACAATACCGTTCCGACAAAAAAGAATATTACAGTAGCCGGAATGGTTAACAACGCATTGGTCCAAACGCTTTTTTTGGCCTGTTTTTCCGTTTCGGTAGTCATATACCGTTGTACCATGGTTTGGTCTGTTCCGTAAGTAGTTAAATTAGTAAATAAAGTAGCTATCAGAACCGTCCATACCGTAGATTGTTTCAAATCAAAGTCCAAGCTTCCCAGGTTAAATTTGCCGTTTGCTCCCGCTTCTGTTATAATTGTATCAAATCCGCCGGGCACATCCAATACGGCAATAAATACAACCAAAAGGGCTCCCCCCAACAATACGACTACCTGTAAAGCGTCGGTCCAAACCACAGCTTCAATACCTCCGATCATCGTATAAATCAAACTCAGCACGCCCATCAGACCGATACATAAAAAGATGTCGAAGCCGGTGACCACATTTAATGCAATGGCCGGTAAAAACATCACAATACCCATTCGCCCGATTTGAAACAGAATAAAAGCGATGCTGCATATGACACGAATCAACGGGTTGAAACGCTGTTCCAAATATTCATAGGCAGTAGTAACATTCAGTTTACGATAAAAGGGAATGAATAACAGTATGATGACAGGTACTACTATGATGATGCCCGCATTAAAAAGCATATAGCTCCAATCCGTAGCATAGGCTTTCGCCGGGATGGACATGAAAGTAATCGCGCTTAAGCTTGTCCCGAATATGCTCAACCCCACAGCCCACCAAGGTAATCGGCCGCCTCCTTTAAAATAGTCCTCCGTACTTTTTTGCCTTTTTGAAAAGAAATATCCTATCCATGCCAACGAAGCAAAATACAGTACGATAACAATTATATTAGCCACACCCAATCCTTTTTTGGCAGGAGTGATTTCTGCGATCAAAACATGAGGAGTTCGTATTCCCGGTTTTATTTCTCCGCTTGTAATATAACACGTATTTCCTTTGCGAATAGCATTGGTGGTAACCGGTACCGGATAAGGAACCTTATCTTTCTCAATGAATGTATTGGTAATCGTATGGTACAAATACAATGTATTTTCGAATCCCGGATGTTCATATGATCCGGGCAGCATTTGGGTAGAACCGCCAAACAATAAGATGTGATTTGCAGCAGCCGAGAGGGCCGTTCCGGCCATAACCGGAAAGTTACCTTCCAATTTTTTCCAAGTATTGAGACGGGGATTGTAGCAATATCCGTCCGAAAGAATTTTCAGGTAGCCGTCACTTTTATAATCACGTCCGCTAAAGAGGTAAAAACAGTTATCAAATCCGTCGCTTTGTGCTGCACTGACAGCGTATCCCCGCGCTTCTCCGGGCCAGGAAGGCAGTTCTGTCCATCCTTTTTTCTTATTGGAAAGATCCAACATGAAAAAGTACTTACCCGCTTCTTGTTTCGTCATACTTTCCTGACCGCCCGCAATGTATATTTTATTATCCGATAACGTTCCGGTCATGTTAGCTAACGGAACGGGAAGGGGAGGCCAATCTTCGTTCAACATCACTTTCCCATCTTGAAGTTTAATTTCAAAGACAGTATTGTAACATTGCAGCGAATCGCAACCTCCTATGCATAATAAACCATCTCCCAACGATATGCTGACTCCGTAAGCCAAAGGGTGAGGCAATGCATTCTCCTGTACGGTCCATTGTTTATTTGTATCTTTTGTATCGATATAATAGAGCGTATTGTGCCATTTTTTCGTTCCTCCTTCCCACGGCATTGCATCCGGGAAGTTAGCGCCGCCGGCAATAACAAGCCTGTCATTTATAAATCCGGAATAGACACCGGCCAAGCCCGGGTTGTTTTGCCCGTTTACAAGAGGAAGAGTGAGGGAATTATCCCACTTTATTTGTTCTTCGGAAGCCCTTCCGACAAGGGACAAACAAATCCCTCCCAATAAAATCAGGATTTTAATGGTATTAGACATAAAATGTTATTTTTAAGATAATTAAGCTCTGTTCTTCATGAATATTTTATATACGGCAAAGTGTTGTTCAATGGCCTTGCGATATCCGTTCAGATCATTTCTCTTGATGTAGCCCAGCAGATCGGCGTGTGTTACAATCTTCTTTTTCTTTTCCATCTCGATGTTGATCGGCGCCAATAAATCTTTGAATTTATCTTTCACAAATACCATAACGGGATGGATAATTTCCTGAAATTCGGAAATTGTTTTATTCCCCGTTATTTCATACAATTTGGCGTGAAAAGAAAATTCACTGATAGGAGCATATTCATTATTTTCGAAAGCAACTCCTATCCGAACAATTTCTTCCAGTTCTTCAATATCTTGATCCGTGATATTGTTGAAAATGTCACTGCATATTCCGATTTCCAACGCAATGCGGAAACCTAAAATGTCGAATAAAGAATCTTCGCTTAAAATACGGGGATCGACTACCCGTTTCATCCCTCCTAAGATAGAAGGCTCGGTAAGTATCATTCCTCTCCGGGTTCTTGTCTCAATCAAACCCATCATTTTCAGTCGGCTGAGTGCTTCTCTGAGGACGCTGCGTGCAACTCCCAAAGCCGCGGTAAGCTCTAATTCGTTCGGAATGGCATCCCCTGCATGAAGATCGTTCTTTCGGAAATAAGTCAACAGTTTATCTTCAACCTGATCAACTAAGGTAACAGTTTGATTGTTTATTTTCAAGGTTTCCATATGAGGTGGTATTAGAGGTATTTATCTTATTAGTATTATTTGTCTGACAAATAAAAACAATATATTTTATATATGCAATAAATATTGATCCTTTTTTTTGTTAATTAACACATTCGTTTGACAGATAGGGGTAAAGAAAGGTTACCATCCATTTTTGTACGGTTAAGGATAGGAATAATATTGATATGAAATATTAAATCGATATTGTTTTTATTCCGAGGATCCGGTTGTTTCATTGAGATTATTGACGATCATTTCCTTCAATTTCTCTTCCGGAACGATTATATTAAAGTGCTTCCAAAAGTGCTCGTCGTATTTGAATTTTGTTTCGGAAAAAATAGTTCTTGGTGAGAAACGCTCTTTCGAAGAAAGGGATTTTACATTTTCCGTTTCGGTTTTGCAATTAACCATTTCAAACCACATCTTAAGAGTTGATCCGAACAAGTGCTTCTTCTTACGAACCCGGAATTCCAAGTCTCCCCTGACGTGATTGATGTAATAAAGCCCGTCTTCGGAAGGACGATACGAAACGTTATAGACAGCGCGTTTTAATGTAAAGTTATATCCCTTACTTTTTTTTACAATAAATTGATTGGTTGCTTTTTCTACCCGCTCGGGATTGACTTCAAAAACAGCTTTCAATAATGCATGGTTTTCCGTATCGATAAATAACCGGCCTTTGTATAACGGTTCTTTAATATTCGGTTGTTGCTCGAAAGAAATTACATTGGCCTGACGATCATCAACAATGGCAATATCTGTATGAGCATACGTATAAAAAGAGTTTGTCGGTTCCAGAAAGTCCCCTGTGTATTTTATGATATCAAGCAATAATGTGGAGCTGATTCCCGATTTCATTTTAGTAAGGATGGAATCTTTTTCATACTCGATAAAAGTACGCCGCATTTTTATCAACTTTACCTCTTCCTTTCGCGGGTCTTTATATCCGGGTTTATAGATCTTCAATACCGATTCGGTTAAATCCACATTTTGTTTTTTATGTTCTGTTCCTTCCCGATAGAAAGCAGTAAGATATACCGGTTCCGTAGCATAATTTTGTTCCCGGGCATCCAGCATTTCATTCAATACCCTCAACGGGTTTACAATTCGGACCACTACTTCTTGTAAGGGGATGATATTCGGTTCTAATGATATATCAATTCGTCGATTGGCCAATAAAGAGGCTTTAAACTCCCGGTTTTCATATCCCAGATGCGATAATTTGATGGTTGCTTCATTCAATGAGTCCGGGATTACCAATTTAAATTCTCCGGCAGTATTGGAAACGGTTCCAATGGTAGAATTACTGACGCTGATCGAGCCGTAAGGAATGGTTTCTTCTGAAATGCGATCAAACAAGGTCCCTTCTACGGTAAAATAGGAATCCGGTTCCTCCGTTGCCGGATGTTCTTCGATGGCTACAGGCTGTTCTTCGGAAGGGGAGGAGAGCAATAAATGGTTTCCTATTAATCGGATATTTAGTTCTTTGTTTCCGGTAATTTTATAAATGGCATTTCGCAAGGAATATTCTCCCTTACGGATTTTCACTTCTTTATCGTTGGATATCAGTTTGCTTTCATATATAAATAGATAACCGGATAAATCCGATACATGCCTCAGTAATTGGTATCTGGTTCCTTTGTTTTTGGTGATTCGTATTTTTTGGTCAAGCACATCTTCTTTTGCTTGTAACGGAATTATTACAAACAGCAAATAAAGAAAAAAAGCGACCTTCAATCTCATACCTTCTATTTCTCAAGGAGCAATAAAGATTTCGTTCCCTTTGTGCTCAAATTTTAAGTTTAAAGCCATACAAATCAATTCGACGTTGGTCTCCGGTGAATCATCTGTAAATGTAACTGTCAAAAGCCGGTCTTCCACTTCCGGTAAAAGAGTAATCCGGGCTTCAGAATTGTGCGTATTGAGAATGTTTATCACATCCGATAAATATTGATCTTTGAAATGAATTCGCTGTTTGTATTTATCAAAGAGATTATCATCTTGAAGTCCCTGCTTGATCATACTTCCGGAGTGAATGGCCACCGTTTCTCCGGCGCTTACCCATACGCTTTTTCCTTCTTTTTTAGAAGTGACTTTTACCTTTCCGGAACAAACCGATACCGACAAATGATTTTCTTTTTTGCTTTCTATATTAAAAGCGGTTCCGATGACTTCCACCATTCCGCTTTTTGTTTCCACTATAAACGGACGTTCCCGATTGCCGGTCACTTCAAAAAAAGCATTTCCCTGTAAAAATATTTCTCTTTTATCTTCCGGAAAATGTTCGGGATATTGAATGGAAGTATGTTCGCTTAAATAAATAACCGATCCGTCTTCCATCTTTTTAACCAAGGTGGGTTTTCCCGGTCCGTTATGTAATGATAATCTGTCATCGGACGGACGGCGATTATACAACATTACAGCGGAGACAATAAAGATACATAGGACAGCCGCGGCCGCGGCTGTCCGGTAGGTGAGCATACGGACCGAGGTTCTTGGACGCGTTTTTTCGGTGTCTTCCAATAATCCGTCTTGTTCCAACCGCTTGTATAAGTTTTCCCAAGCCCGATCCGTCATTGCACTTCTTTCTTCCTTAAAAGTCATAATACCAATCTATATTTTTCTATTTCTTTGCGTAACAACCGATATGTTTTGGTCATCTCGGCTTCTACCGTTTTGACGGATAAAGACAGTTTATCCGCAATCTCTTTATATTTTAATCCTTCAAATCGATGCATTCCGAATATGTTGCGTCTTCTTTCGGGCAGCTTGTTCAATATTTCACTGATGATGCATTCCAACTCTCGGAGTTCCAATATGTCTTCCGGGGTAGCGTTCCGGTGATTGTCCTTTCTTTCAACCATAATATGTTGATAATGCTCTCTGACACGGAGGTGTTCGCAGTAATGAAGAGATTGATTTCGAACGGCTTTATAAAGATAAGCTTTTACAGATTGTATAATTTGAATTGTTTCCCGTTCTTTCCAAAGGAGGTAAAACAATTCCTGAACGATTTCTTCGGCTGTTTCTTTTTCTCCGGTTATACCGGCCGAGTATTGACACAGCGGTGCATAATAAAGCCGGAAGACTTGTTCGAAAGCCTTGATATCTCCTTCCTTTATTTTTTTCCATACCAATAAATCGTTCAACATATTCACTTCCATCTTTCATGGAACTCAAATTTATAAAAAACCTCCGTCCAATAAGCATTAAAAGACCTATTTATGCTTTTTTTTCAACTTATTAACAGCCGATTCCAATGATTCGGTGGGTTCGATGATATTGTAATCTTCCCAAAAATTCTCATCATAGAAATTTCCTACTTGGTCAGACAACGAATGTTTGGAATTGAAAGCCAATTTATTGGGAATTTTAACCACATCGTGTTCTTTTTTATCGGTTACTACGAGTTCGGAAATAACCTCGTAACCGGTAGAAAACAAACGACGTTTCCAATCACACTTAAAACGGATTTCATTCCTTACATAATTGAGGTAACTGATGCCGTTTTGCTGTTTGTAAGTTACCAGGTAGGTGATCTCTTCCGGTTTGAAACGCAATTTAAACGGTTTCTTCCTGAGAATGGCTTGAGTCGCTTTATTTTTATCGTCCATGCACATATTAAATTCTGCTTGAGAGACGGCAAGGCTTACTTCATCGATGTATAATTTCCCGTAAAATAAGGCATACGGTAAAATAACCGCGGGTTCAAAGCTGACTACATAATGCATTCGATCGTCAATCATTACCCGGTCGTCCATCTTAAAAGTATAGAAGGAGAGCGATTCTTTATCAAGAAGAAAATCCCGGTTTTTTACAATATCCAACAGAATGGACAGGTTAGGACCGCCTTGCAGTTTAACGATCAATGTATCGCCGCGTTTAGGGCTTAACAATTGCCTTCCTTTGTAAATTTGTGTTCTGTCGCTCTCTATCCCTTGCGAATAAGGAGTTTTATATATATTTACAATGGCTTCCGAAATGGTGATATAATTACGTCTTTTTTTAATGGTCTCTCGGTAGAATCCGGTCAGCATATTGGTATTGATACTGTTGTTTACCGGAATTTTATTGATTGCTTCTTCTACCAGTTTACGAGGGTCCATACTTTTTACAATCACTTCCTGCAATGTGTTGACATTGGGGGTCAGGAAGATATTCACATCTTCCGTGTCTTTAGCTTCTATCGGTATTTGTTTATTAAAATATCCGATATGAGAAATTTCCAGTGCGGTTGCTTGTAAAGTGTCGCTCACTTTAATGGAAAATCCTCCGTCTGCATTGGTGATGGTCCCGATACCGGTTCCCGGAACGGAAACGGTCACAAATTCCAATTTCTTTTTGCTCTTTTGATCTTTAACTACGCCGCTGACGGTAAAGAAACCGGTATGATCGCGTGCTTGGAGAGGAAGACTGCACCCCAGGATGAGCAACCACAGCCATATCCTTTTCCCTTTTTTTTGTATTGCCTTCATGCTAATATAGGTATTAAATGATTATTGATAGAGTTTGTGTTTATTATTAAGATCATTAAGCAAACAAAAACCCTATTTAAAAGGGAACTTTTTTTCTTACCGGAAGAAGATTTTTGTTTCATTAAAGAATTAATGACTTATTCCGAGGCGAAACTTACACTCCGTAATTTATTCAAAAAACACTTGACCTGTTGGGATACATTTACTATGCAGGTGAGTATCTCCCCTCTATGCGGGGGAAAAGCAAAACCGCATACGGTTTGTCGGAAGCACCGCGTACGGTTTTGTTTCTCCCCTGTAGGCAGGGGAGACTCTCCCCCATGCATTGAGAAATCACTTATTGTCGGAATCTGTTATAAGGAATCTTCCGACCGGATATGTTTTAATGATGTTTATTGTTCTTCCAGATGCAGGACGACACTGTCGAAAGGATTTCCGACAGGTAATATAATACCGGCTTTCATCAGGTAATCTCCGGAGAATATGTGCCCGTCTTGCCAAAACCGAACTCCGTTTTCGACATTGATTTCCGAAACTTTATATTCTTTATCGGGATTCAACCCGTTTAATTTGGTTTCAAAGTATTCGGTTCTGCCATGATTCCGGATACTGTATGCAAAAAGTACAGCTTCCTTTTTATCCTTTGCTACATACATGTGAGAAGCCCACCCTCCGATATCGTAAGGTGAAATGAGCCGATACAGATCACCGAATTGAACAACGGGCCGTATTTTTTTGTATGTTGCCACCGCTTGAGCCGCAAAATCGTAATCACTCCCTTTTAAATCAGAGGGTTGAAGTTCCAGCCCGAGTCTTCCGGACATAGCGACATCAAATCGGAACTTAAGCGGAAGGATCATGCCTGTTTGATGATTGGGACTCGTAGATACATGCGCTCCCGCAGCTATAGCAGGGAAAAAGAGACCGGTTCCGTATTGTATGAAGATTCGGTCTAACGCATTGGTATTATCACTGGTCCAAAACTCATCGTGGTATTTTAAGGCGCCGTAATCCAGTCGTCCTCCTCCCGATGAACAAAGTTGTATTTGAATATCGGGATAGTTCTCCCGTATCCTGTTATATACATTATATAGTCCTTTCACATATTCGTACCAGAAGTGAGATTGATTCTCTTTCGGTAAATACTCGGAACCGACGTTATCTGCGTGACGGTTGGCATCCCATTTTACATAGGAGATATGCGGAGACAGGGAAATTACTTCTGCAAATGTATTATAAACAAAATCTTGGACAGCAGGATTGGAAAGATCCAATAACCATTGATTGCGCATGGGAAGGATTTCTCTTTTTCCGCTTTTAACAATCCATTCCGGGTGTTTGTGTGCCAGTTCGCTGTCGGGGTTGACCATTTCGGGTTCGATCCAGATGCCGAACTTCATTCCTTTTTCCGCTGCATGGTTGGCTAACCGGTCAATCCCGCCGGGGAGCTTTTTCCTGTTTACTTGCCAATCTCCCAGTCCGGCATTGTCTCCGTTTCTCGGGAATTTATTTCCGAACCAGCCGTCGTCCAGTACAAACATTTCGACACCGAATTTTGCTGCGTTATCAATCATCTCAATGATGGTGGATTCGGTAAAATTGAAATAGGCTCCTTCCCAACTGTTTAGGATAATGGGATGTTCTTTGTCTCCGTGTGTCATTCCGTACTTTCTTCCCCAATCGTGAAAATTACGGGAAATTTGTCCGGCTCCGGAAGAGCTGTAGCTTAACAGGAGAGCCGGCATTTTCAACACCTCGTTTGCTTTCAGATTGAATCCGGACGCAAAAGGGTTGATGCCGGAGACAATACCCAATCGTCCTGTCTCGTCCAACTCAAAGGACAGTTTATAATTACCCGACCAAGCCAAGCTGCCTGCATATATGTCTCCGGCATTTTCCTGCAACGGAGTATTTAAAGAAAGCAGAAAAGACGGATTCTCCGATTGCGTGGTCCTTACCCCTTTTTTGGATTCGATCACTTTTATTCCCGGAGTGAGCATTTCTTCCGCCACTTGCATCTCGCGGGCCCAGGTTCCATGAAAATGAGTCAGATAATAAGACCCGGCGTGTATCGGCAAATAGGAGGATGCTATATTTTCAACCCGGAGAACTCCTTTCTCTTGATGGCGGATGTTGACCGATTGGCTGATGATATTTTCTTTTTGGTAAGCCGTAAATACAATCTCTACATATACCGGATATAATTTATCCTTTAAATGGATGATGGTTTCTGTTATGTTGTCGTTTGTTTTTTGGGAAGAAAACCCTTCATATACTAAGTCAGTCGTTAAAACTCCATCTGCATGAGTTACTTGTAAGGCCGGATTCAAATAGTATCTTCCTCCATACGAAGGGTAGACTTGGGGAGCCGATTCGTCGCGGGTATCCGGTTGATTTTTGAATCGTTTCTCTTGGAAGTTTAATTTTCCCTTGATTTTATTTCCCCAATAATGAAACACCGGTGCTGCGTTGTTTTTACCTTCCAACACCATCAGTGTTTCGTCTGTTTCAATCTTTATTATTTCCGAATTTTGTCCTTGCATGGATATACCAAATAAAAAAGACAAAACGACAGTTAATAGTTGTTTATTCATTATGCTTTCAGATTAAATTGTTGTTCTCGAAGGTGAAACGATCTTGCCGGAAACGAGTGGCGTTCAATCGTGATTTTGTATTCGATATACACGGACATCTTGAGAGGGAACATTAAAATGGATCTTTTTATCGTTGGTTAGGAAAAATTCGGAGGTCCACAATTCTTTTACACTCAGTTCCACATCCGATGCTATTCCCAATCGATCCAGAGAGACGTTTCCTGACTTTTCTTTTGTTTTACTGAAATTAAAAACGACCAGATAAGTATATTCCGGGGTTTTCAATGTAAATTGAGTTTCTGTTTTCCCGGGAGTTTCGGCAGTATGACCTTCTACCGGATAAAATGATTTCCCCAGTCGGGCAATATCATTAATATCTTTATTGGTAGCTGCTTCTTTGGCCCGTATGCGGGCCTCGGGATCTCCTTTCAAGCTTCCTTTCAAGCTGAAATTATCTCCCAGCATATAGATTCCGGTTATGACGGCTGAAGTAATACGTGCCCGGTTAGCTCCCCCTTGATAATCATCCGGTTCATCCGGTTGATATAGAAGAATGTGATCGGCATCATTGAACGGATATACCCGGTCAAGCCACCATCCGAAAGATAAACTGTTCAACATATAGCCGGTGGTGCCTGCATCTCCTTCGGTCATGGCGCCCCAGGCATCGCAACTGATTCGCTTTGAAGTGCCATACCCGGACGGGAAGGTAGGCGCTATGGAAAGAGCCAGAAACATATCATCTCCGCAAAGCCGGGTCAAATAGGACATTCCCTCATTATAGGCTTGTTTTCCGGTAGTGACTTCCTTGTTATGAAAAGAGGAGGCTTCCAGTGTTCCGTTGTTGATAAAGTCCAGCTTGATGTATTCGTATCCCCATTCTTTGAATCGTTGAATATAATGGTTCATTCTCATTTTTGTACCGGGGTGGGTGGGATCTACTGCCAACGATTCGATTTTACGGGGTTTGCCGTTGGGAGCATATAAATAAATATCCTTGTATTTCCATTGATTGTCGGTTCCTTCTACATAGGCTTCTCCATTCCCGTGCCAATCGGAAAAGGGGCACCAATAAATCCCGGCTTTCTGTCCGTTTCTTCGACAATGCTCAACAAATTGTTTTAATTGATCGGCGGAGAAGTTATCCCAAAAGGAATCCAATCCGATATAAACAACATCATTGTTACTGAAGTTATTGTTTTGCAGTTCGTTTTTAATAAAATCGGACACATCGACTGCTCCTTCATAATTTACGTTAGCAGCCATGGCAGCCCAACTGTTCCAACCGAATGGGGTTCCGCCGGTCCACGGGCGGGGCGGGGAAATAAGTGCGCAAATTTCACCATACTTTTCTAATCCCCTGCGCCAATCCTCGAAACTTCCAAACAATAATTTGGGCGATTTTATTTCGGTCCCGCTTACATATCCGTGTTCACAAGACGGCCGATCTTCCCGGTCGCTTTTATCACGAGTCAATTCATTGGCCAATCCTCCAAAGCATTCTAAGGTATGAATAATGTTGTTGTCGGAAGTTACATAATGAATACCGGTTTTCCATGTATCGTGTTCTACCGAACCGATCACCATCCCGTGACGGTTTTCACCGTTGAAGAGGGCGGTTACTTCAGATGACGTATCTTCGGTCGATAACGGGTTGGAAAGGTAATGGACAAAGTTATCGTTGTCGAAAGGAACCGTCAACACTCGGTTGGATGTACCGGGTTCCGAAAACAAATTGTCTGTTATTGTGTATATAGGAGCCATGTAATTCGATTTTATTTCTTTGGAATCCCGGAGATAAACTTCTGTTAA
>DAIQOU010000081.1:0-13185 GCA_036787725.1 Bacteroidales bacterium | reverse complement strand
GAATCTTTTCTCATCAAGGTGAGAAAAAACAAGTGACATTTAATCGCATCAATTGTTCGCAGTCACCACTTCCAATACCTGTATGGAACAATCTTTAAATAATGTGGAAGGAATCCGAAATTGAGTCGAGTTTGCCTTTTGCTCAAAGGTAACCGGCATTCCCGATTCCAATACGCAGCATGCCGTGACACTTGTCACCGGCAATTCAAGGCTCTCTGTCGGTTTGGTCAAATGAATATAGAGCAATTGCTTTCCGTTTTCTCTCTTTTGTGTTAAAAATATACCTTCCGGGACATCCATTTTAACCGGATGAGTATCATATACAGAAGTTCCGTTAGCCAATATCCATGCTCCCATTTCTCTTAGCCGTCGGGTAGCGGGAATCGGAAAGGATCCGTCCGGTTTAGGACCTACATTCAACAAATAATTCCCTCCTTTAGATACATTATTTACCAGGTAGCCCAACATTTGAGGCGAAGATTTCCAATTAAAATCCTTAGCATGCCATCCCCACGAATGCATCATGGTGGCCGGAGTTTGCCACGGTTTGTCCAATATTTTATCGGGATATTGGTTGTCGTGCATTTCCAAAAAATCAATGTTTTCTCCCGGATTCAGGTAAGCAATTCGTCCGTTGATCAGGCATTTGGAACTGTTTTCCCTTACCAAGGCAATCAGTTCATCCCGCCGTTCCGGTGTAATGTGGCTTTCCCAATCCCATGTATCGAACCACAGCAGGTCGGGATCAAAATTTATCAACAACTCTTTCACTTGAGGAAGGGATTTCTTTTGCCAATAGGATTCAAAATCTTTATCCGGAACCGAAGGATGCCAATAAGGCATGGCTCCCCCGGGATATTCCCAGTCCTGCCAATGGGAATAATAAAACCCATACTTTATTCCATACTTCTTACATGCAGCAACGAGTTCGGCCAACATGTCATTTTTATAAGGAGTATTCGTGATTTTGAAATCGGACACTTTCGTGTCCCATAATGCAAATCCGTCGTGGTGTTTTGATGTAATTACAAAATAACGCATCCCGGCATTTTTGGCTTCCCTAATCCAAGCATCCGCATCGAAATTTACCGGATTAAACGATTTTGCCAATGCTTTATACTCATCACTTGGCACTTCCAAGCGCATTTGAATCCACTCTGCATACCAACTCTTTCCTTCTTTGAAGGTTGTATCCGGCAGTGTATGACCGTTATAACTGCCCTCCAGCATCGAATATAACCCGAAATGAACAAACATTCCGAATTTAGCATCTTTGAACCATTCAGCTTGTTTGGGGTCGAGTGACAAATCGGATCTTTTTTGGCCAAATGCCATGCTTACTGCAAAAAGAAATGTAATCGTAAAAACAGTTGTTTTTCGTATCATGATTTATTTTTTTAGGTACTTTACAAAGATACAAAAGATATAAATATTCGTCATGAAAAAACAAATTGGAAAAATATGTTAATTCGTTTGTAATCCTGCATCTCTTTTATTTTTTAATTAACAGGAATTATTATGAAATAAAAAGTAAAAAAATTATATTTGTAGGCTTTCTCGGAAAAGTGAGTCTTTAAATTGTCGGCTATAGTTGAATGAATCTTTATTATTATTGGTACTTTAGTATTTACGATCTTTTTTACAAATTGTTTAACAGAAGATTTAAATATTTTCATGTTTCGGTTACGGGGCTGTTCAGTATTTTTGTTGCTCTGCTGATTCTTTCCATTGTTATTTTTGTTTTTCTTTGTGCCGATCATGTTCTTTTCCGAATCATTTCTCCTTTATCCGTTATTTATTTTTTCTTGGGTATATATATATTAAATACTTTTCTGTTGGAACGTAAAGGACGGCATAAAAGGATGTATCATAAAATCTATTTGAAGAACAGGTTATTTTATAAGGATTTGTTTTTTTATCTTTTCAGCTTGGTATTATTGTTTGTGTTTTTCAAATTCATTAAAGGAATTCATTAATTTTAGAGAATCCTATTTGTCTTCTGTTCCCGGGATTATTTTCGGAAAATATCAGTAAAAATCGTGTTACTGCAAAACACAAAAGTACATTGTATTTCTCGCCAACCCGTTTTCAGTCATCCCACTACATACAAACGACAGTGTATATTTCATGTTGCAGCAAAATGCGTTTCCGATTTGCAGCAACTTGCAACTTCGTTTTGCTGCAAAACAGTGTAGTATTTTGCAGCAAAACGGATTTATAATTTGCAGCAAAATGAATTCGCGTTTTGCTGCAAAAGTAAAATAACTCTTGTATCGAGGAATAATTTTAATCACTTCAACGGCACTTCCTCTACGTCCGTCTGATAATATCCTTTTGTCAATTCGAAGAAACGGGATTTTATTTCCGTCAGCCTTTCCGGTTGTTGATCGGCCAGGTTAACCTCTTGTTTTTCATCCTCTGTTACATGATACAACGCAAACTCCGAAAGGTTTCCCAATTCGTTACCGGTAGTATTGCGTTCCGGACCTTTATAGGGAGGGATCATAATCCAATCCCCTTCACGAATAGCCAGTTTTCCCTGAGCTTCCAAAATCAAATCCTTACGTCCTTCGGTACTTTGACCCAAAAAGGCAGGTAATATATCTTGACTATCCAATCCGTCGGGTATACTTTGGTCGAGCAATCCCGCTAAAGAAGCCAACAAATCCATTTGACACACCAACGCCTCCGAATTCACGGATTGTATCTTCCCTTTCCAATAAACAAAGAAAGGAACATGGGTACCTCCATCGAACAAGCTGTATTTTCCTCCCCTCAGGTTTCCTGCCGGTTTATGATCTCCGACTTTTTCTTCGGCATCGTCTTTATAACCGTCATTGAGGACAGGTCCGTTATCACTGGTAAAAACAATCAATGTATTCTCCAGCAATCCGGATTCTTCCAAATGAGCCAGCAGTTCTCCGACACACCAGTCGGCTTCGACAATCGCATCGCCGCGTGGTCCCATCGTCGTTGCTCCTACAAATCGGGCATTCGGGGTCCGAGGGACATGCGGTTGGTGCAAGCCAAAATAAAGGAAAAAAGGGTTTTCTTTATTTTCCGAGATAAACTCTTTCACTTTTCCGGTAAAATAATCTGCCATATCCTCGTCTATCCAACGAGCCTTGGTACCGCCTTTCATAAAGCCGATACGCGGAATACCGTTCACAATGGAATTGTTATGTCCATGCGACCATTGCATTTTTAAGAGTTCGGGATGAGTCAGCGCCGTGGGTTCTCCTTCAAAGTTTTGCTCGTAACTGACTTCAATCGGATCATCGGGATCCGTTCCCACCACATTTCCGTTTTCCACATACACGGTAGGAACCCGGTCATTGGTAGCTGCAATGATACAAGAATAATCGAAACCGATCTCCCGGGCACCGGGTTTTATCTCTTCATTCCAGTTGACATTACCTTTCCCCATACCCAAATGCCATTTCCCGATGGCTCCCGTTTTATATCCTGCCTGTTGCATCATTTTGGGAAGAGTATATTCTTGTTCGCCGATAATGAGCGGCGCATCTCCGGGCAATATCTTGGCATCCTTGTTTTTCCACGGATACATGCCGGTCATCAGTGCATAACGGCTGGGAGTGGAAGTAGCCGAAGTAGCATATCCGTTCCGGAAGGAAGCCCCTTCATGCGCCAACCGATCGATGTTGGGAGTACGAATGGTATTTGATCCGTAAGCGCTCACATCTCCGTAGCCCAAGTCATCGGCCAAAATAACGATTACATTGGGTTTAACCACAGTTTCTTTTGCTTTCTCTTTTTGCCCCGTACAGCCCGTCAAAGCTAAAGCAGTACCGGAAAATAACCAGATTTTTTTCATTTCATTGATATTTAATAGAGTTCATATTCAATATCTCCTCCGTACCGGCCCCGACGGTTGAACCCGCTTCGTTAAAGCCAAAGGATAAGTCGGATTCTCGGCAACCGTAGGCTGCCCGGCTTTGTAGGGGCTGACCAAAAAGCGGCAATAAGTCCCGCGGCGGAATCTTACACAGGAGCTTAAATCCCCTGCCTACATAGGTTTAGAACCTACAGCCGCCAACATTTCAAGTTTCTCCCTTCTCATTACTCATTATTTCACCCGGTAGACCGTAAACGAATAGGGAGCAATCTTTTCGTCTGTCGGAAAGCCCACCTTTTTCTCCGTTTGTTGCATCTTTACCGCATCGGGAGTCCGGGGTGTCACAAAATCTTCTTCACCGGCCGTCAACAAAGTAACATTTACCGTCTTTTCTCTCGATATGGCCGGAATCTCCAAACGCACCGATTGTTCTTGGTCCGACAAATTTATTATTTTAATTATATATTCGTTCGTTTTGCCGTTCTTTCCTATCGTAGCAAACAAAGTTTTTGAAGCATTTGTTCCTGAATTACCCAAAACCTTGGTATCATAACAGATATCAATTTTATTATCCCGAAGCATTTTACATAAATAATAATTAAATGTCTTTAAGCTTACGGAAGAAGTATGCAATAACAACGGTACCATCGGTTGTCCTTGTAAAAAGTCGTAACTCCGCATCAATGGCCGATCTGCCATCAATGGATTCAGATCGGCATTTCTTTCCATACTTAACTTTACGATTCCTTCCGCCAGAATCCTTGCCGGGTATTTTCCTCCTATTCCCAATTCTCCAATAAAAAGATCCGGCCCGCTCCGATCATATGCATCGAATTTATAGTGATTATCAACTGCCCATTCAATGGATTGATAATAATGTTCGTCGTACACTTCGATATCTTCGGGCGACTTAAACTCTTTCAAATACTTGCGTTTATCATTTTCCGTTCTGAAAATAATACTGTTGGCAATCAACGTTAATTGAGGGTATTCAGCTTTGATCGCCCGGTATATTTTATCGTACCTCTCGTAATAAACAGGACCGAAATCTTCATTTCCTATTTCAACGTATTTTAATGGAAAGGGTTCTGAATGTCCGTTCTTTGCCCGTTCGCTCCCCCATCGTGTATCGGTCGTTCCGATAGCATATTCTATGGCATCCAGTGCTTCTTGAATATAGTAATCAATATCCGCTTCTTTATGAATGAATTGATGTACGCCTTTTTCTTCCAAAAATTCAGTACAAACCATTCCGGTAGGGATAACATACATGGCATCCGCTCCCAAGTATTCACATAACTCGTAAAACTCATGATAACCCAATCCGTCGCTGCGATAATAAGGAGCCCATTTACTCCATGCTCCGGGACGTTGAGCGATATCTCCAATCGTTTCTTTCCAATGATACATGGTTTCTTCGTTTACTCCATGTACAATACATCCGCCCGGAAAACGAATAAAGTCGGGAGCATATTCTTTTAGATTCTGCATAATGTCTTTGCGGAATATTGATTTTCCGTTGTCCCAAGTATCTGATGGAAAAAGAGATACCATATCTAACTGAAAACGACCCGCTTCCGACGGGACCATAGAAAGCATCCCGCGTTCGACATCAACTTTCGGCACCAGCGTTACTTCATACCGGGTCCACTCTTTTCCCGGATTTTCAACAACACCGGCTTCCGATATCGGTTTTCCGTTTTCATCCGTAAGATAATAGCTGAGGGTACCGGCATATCCGTTTGATTTTACATAAAAGGAAAGATGACAGGCTATTCCTTTCCGAAAGTTCATTCCATAAAAACCCGTATTATAAACGGCTGCTTTCCCTTTGTAATCCGTAATGTCCTCGGTTATAGTCACCAGCATCGAATGAGGATTATTCTCGTTCATTGGATTCTGCAAGGTTCTTTCAATTCGTATAGGGCTGTAAGATGCGGGAGAAGCTGTCCAACCAATCAACGGGTCGACATGAAAAACCTTTTTGTTATTCCCTGTAGGATTGACCACATCCTGATAGAGACCGTCTTTAACCGCCAGCCCTTTCGGTGGAGTAGCTTCTTCAAAACCGCGGTTCCGAATCAGTTCGGCATGTAAGCCCCCCTCTCCTATCATGCCGATTTCTTCGTAATGGAATCCGTATTCTATCGGTTTTACTTTTTTAGCTTTCTTCGTATCTGCCTTTATTACGATATCGGAAGCTGTTCCGGAAAATGAAAATAGAAGAGTAATCGTAATTATTATTGGTTTATAAAAATGTTTTTTCATTGATGTATTAATTTATGTGTATAATAAATTATTATTTTTCCTCTTCCTTTTGCCTTGATGCAAAAGGAACAAAAAATCAAGACTTGGTTTTTCGGTGACCCGTCAACGTTTTGCAGTCGGAAAGAAACGAAACTTGCTTCGCTTCAAACAATCGTTTCTTTCTTCGCCCGCTTCAACGGACGGGTACCCACCGTGAAAACCTATGTCGCCCCGAGTACTCTTTTTTCATTGTAAACATATCGAATCACTCCGATAGCCGGGAGAGACAACGTCATGTATAATCGATGGTAAGTGCAACAAAACCGCCGGGAGTACTCCGGGGGCCCATTCCTAATTTCTAGTTTAGTTTAGTAGAAAACTTATAAATACAGGTATGAGTATACTCTTCTCCGGGGTCCAAGCGCGTAGAAGGAAAATGAGAATGATTGGGGCTATCCGGAAACTTCTGTGTTTCCAATGCCAATCCTTCCCGGTATTTCAACGATTTACCGTATTTTCCGATAGTAGTCCCTTGAAAGAAATTACCGCTGTAAAACTGGATGCCGGGTTGGTCCGACCACACTTCCATCACGCGTCCGCTTGCCGGCTCGTACAAGGTGGCCACCTGTTCTATCCCCACCGGTGAAGTTCTGTCTATTACCCAATTATGATCATATCCGGCACCATATTTCAGCTGTTCGTCTTCATTATCAATCCGGTCGCCGATCACTCGAGCCTGTTGAAAGTCAAACGGAGTGTCATTTACGGGAATAATCTCCCCGGTAGGAATCAAGACTTTATTTACCGGGGTAATATGACTGGCATTAATGGTCAACAGGTGGTCCGTAATTGTACCGTTCCCCTCTCCTTTCAGATTAAACAATCCGTGATGGGAAAGATTTATTACGGTAGGAGCATCGGAAACAGCCTTATAACTGATCTTAAATTCATTTTCGGGAGTAAGAGAATAGACAATGGTAAAGGTTAGATTTCCGGGGAAACCCTCTTCCCACGCAGGAGAAAAGTAAGAAAGATATATCTCGTTGAAAGTTATACTGTCTACCTCCCAAACCACCCCGTCCAATCCCTTCAGTCCTCCATGCAAACATTGTCCGTTATTATTTCTCGGAAGTTGATATTCCACTCCATCCAATTCAAACTTCCCATCGGCAATCCTATTGGCATAGCGACCTACAACCGGACCCAGGAAGCGTTCTCCGTCCCGTTTTACATATCGATCTATATTTTCAAATCCCAATACAATGTCTTCATACTTTCCGGTTTTGTCCGGTGTCCATAAAGTGACTACCCGAGCCCCGAAATTTGTTACTTGCATATAAATACCGTTACCCGATTCGAGTGTATAGAGTGATGTTTTTTTCCCGTCGACATCTGCAGAAAAGGCTTTCGGATCCAATAAAGGAATTTCCGTTTGTTTGTTTTCACTACAAGAAAACAAACATGACAATACGACTCCTAAACAAAGGATTTGTTTCCCTATAAAACCCACATATCTGTTTATTACTTCTTTAATCATCATTAAATCATTGTTTTAAAAGTAAGGAGCAAATTAAAATGATCTATTATCTCCTACCATTGTTTGCTCAATTTATAATTATCTTACCCGTTATTCTTTTTCCCGAACGGGTAGTTACCACTACACCTGCCACTCCGGAAAAGAGAAGCTTATCGACGACACAGCTCTCTCCCGAAACCTCCGTTTTATATAGTAAATTCTTACCCGAAGAAAGATCATATATTTTTATTTCGGTACCCGTTATTCCGACCTCTCCCGGTTGCCACTCAATCTTAAAAGATTCTCCTTTTTTTACGGGATTGGGATAAATCAACAGACTTTCTCCGAGACCGGACCGATTCTCGACCATACCGGTCGAAGGATCCCGAATGAGTGAACACTTCAACCAGGTAGAAGGCTTATTCGGATGACCTCCCGATAAATCTTCATGAACAATCGTTGTGTTTTTATCATTATTATGCAATCTCATATGAATCCCGAAATCGGATACGGGAAGACCTCCCAATTCCACTCGGGGAACAGATAATCGGATGGTATAACCAACCATTTGTTCATTCACCGTCACATTCGCTCTTGACTCGATCACTTCCCAGATTCCGTTATGAGAACGTCGGAAAGACAATTCTTCCTTAATATTGACACTTACATTATAAATACCCGGAGAAATGAAATCGGTATTTTTATTTTCCGGATCCAGATATAACTCCACACCGTCGGAATTCCAAATTATCTCATCTTCCGCAACGGTCGGAAGTTTATCATTTACTTCAAACAAAAAATAAAGGCTATCTTTATCCCATGCGGAAAAAGCCCGAAGATTCGCTTGAGAACGGGAACCGATAAAAACTTGTTCTTTTTCTTCCCACTCCCTGCTTCCCGGTTGCTTTTCTTGTATTTCCATCGGACGGATAATTTTCCCCGAAGCGGTCCATATCCCGTTATTCTCGGAAAGTCCGCCAATAGAAGAGACTGCCATTACCGTCGAATCATTTACCTGACACAAAGCATTCCAAAGCGCATTGGCCGAAGCCGGTAAAAAAGCAAAAGGAGTAGATTTACGAGAAAAGTTTTTTGCCTCCGAGTCACCTATATAAACCTGCATAATTGAATGATCATGCGTCCAAGGAGTATTCCGACCTTCTGTAGATTGAACAGACAAAAGTGTTTCTTTCCCGGACAGCTGAATCAAATAAGGAGCTCCGGCATAGGTATCGGAAGGCAATCGATAATCCGATCGTAACGCATGCCAACGAGAAGGATGTATGCCCGTAACGGTTCCGCTTTTCCAATTATCTTCAACCGCAGTATGAATAATGACCGGTTTAAAAAACCCTTCTATGCCATTATCTTCAATTGCCAACACAATTCCTTTGTTTTCTTGAAGATAAACCGGAACAGGCATTCCGTCACGCGACCCTTTTCGATAGCAAACGACTTCCGGCTCACCCCATGTTTGACCCCCATCAAACGAGCGAAGCATGGTTATGTTCTGATCGTGTACCGGAACTGTAAATTCATTGGCAAAATAGAGCTGAAGTTCACCGGAAGGAAGTTGAAGGAAGACCGGTTCCCAACAGCCGTATTCCGGTGTATTGCCTGCCATATATACATCTGTTTCGGAATTCCAAGTCTTTCCGCCATCATCCGAAGCCTTTATCATTATTTTATAAGGAACACTCCCGGATATTTTGGGCCGTGCATTCCAAGCATATAACAACCGACCGCTTTCCAATTCTATTAATTCGGAATTGGTATAGTTATACAATCCTTTTACATCCCCGGCTACATTTACAGGAATCCCCCAGTAACGATCCCCGGCCGGTTTCTTTTTTATATAAACGTTTGTCCCTTGGCTGTATACCAATACAAGATCACCGTTACGGAGTTGTTTTATTCTTGCATAAACACCTCCGGTCTGAAACTTGCATTCCCGATAATCCCACGCAATACGAATTCCGTCTTCATAAGCCCCGGCAGAAAACGAAAAAAACAAAAAAAGTAAAACCGGTAAACACTTTCTTATTTTCAACATATCAGAAGAATTACTTTAACAAACAAATTACCCCTTATTGCATTTGCGGTACATACAACGTACTTTTATCTATGGTTACCACCTCAGGTTCCGCCGGTCGGTCTGTACTGAATTTCAATCCTACACACTGCACCCGACGGGGATTAACTACAGAATCATTGCAATGAACATGGAAAACATATTGCCATTGTCCGACGGCATCCCGAAACAGATCACCGTGACCGGTTCCGTTTTCTCCTATATTACATTTATTTATAATCGGATTGTTTGCCGCTTTTTTCCACGGACCGAAAGGAGAATGAGAAGTAGCATATCCTACAGCATAATCCGTACTTTGGAAGTGATTGGCCGAGTAGAATAAATAATAAATGTCTTTACGCTTTATGACGGTAGGACCTTCAATAATAGGAGCAGATTCGAATGTTTGGGTGTCTTCCCATCGTTCGGTAGCTGTAATACATTGGGTAAGCGTTTCTTCTTTGATTCCGCTCATGTCTTCTTTAAACTCGGCGACCCAAATCGTATTGCCCTTATTCAAGCGAACATGATAGAGATAAATCTTTCCGTTATCGTCGAAAAATAAATAAGGATCAATCTGACGGGTATCCGCTTTTAACGGAACCGCTTCTTTTTGTGTAAACGGGCCGGTAGGGGAATCACTTTCTGCCAAAGCTATATTTTCCTCCGCTGTATAAATCATATAATATTTATTGTTATATCGGAACACCTGCGGAGCCCAAAATCCCCATGTTCCATAGGCCGACCTTCCTCCCTTAAGTGCCCGTCCGTCCGACACATTTGGGGGAATGATCCATTTCTTCAAATCATCCGATTGCAATACGGGAATTCCCTGTTGAGGTTTCTTCTCCGTACCGTACATATAATAATGACCGTCAAAATACACAATGGTAGGATCTGCCAGATAAATGTGTTGCTGCCCGAACAAAACAATCGGAATCAGCAGAAGGAAAATTAACAAGGTATTTTTCATTGGTATATAATTTATTTTAATAACTGCTATTTTTACTTTTGCCTTGATACAAAAGTAACAAAAAATCAAGACTTGGTTTTCCGGTGACCTGTCAACGTTTTGCAGTCGCAAAGAAACGAAACTTGCTTCGCTTCAAACAATCGTTTCTTTCTTCGCCCGCTTCAACGGACAGGTACCCACCGTGAAAACCTATGTCGAAACGCAACCCAAGCTAAAATGCTTTTTTCAACCGAAGCTGCTCCGATTTGTCATTCCCGGTTCCTAGTTTAACACCACAGTCACTTCTATTTCAGATTCACAGAAAAGTGTATTTTCGTTATTCCCGTTCCATGTTTTGAGTGTATAAATCACCGGGCGGGAAAAATCTACAGTCGACACTCCAGACTCCTGAAGCGTTCCGTTAATCTCAATTGTCTTGGCATCTGCCGAAGTAAAAACAGGACGGAGCGATGTCGTGCCGGTTCCTACCGGTAAAGCCACTTCAATGAATACTTTATCAAAGTCGAAATCAGAATATTTCACCACTCCTTCCACTCCGTTGATATTAAACTTTTCGAAAATGGGATAGCGCAACAATTCGGTTTGATACTCCTTCACGTCTCCCGCCGGAGACTGTACTTTGACACTAAGCGGTTGAGAAAGATCGTATCTGGTAGTAGCAATATATTCACTCCCATCCAAACTTATTGCCGCCGCATCCGATATGGCCAGAATATCCAATCGTTGCCGCTCTACATTGACCGCTACATCCCGGTTGGAAACCCGCACCTTATACGGAACAGCAAACAATATTTTATCATTGATAATCACTCCCGGAAGTTCCTTGTTATATATATCCTTTTTCAGAGAAATACTTCTGAGATCGGCCCGGTTATCTTCTACCGTAATCGTCACTTCCGCTGTTTCATATACGATATTATCCGCTTCCTTATCGTAATTGTTCGCTACCAAAACAGCCTTATATACACCTGCTTTTTTATAAGAATAAGTATAGATTCCTTTATTTACAACAAAACCGGTGTTGCCCGAAGACTTCAATTCATAATCATGTCCCTCATCTCCCGGATAAATTACCACCTGTTTGGCACCTGTGCCGGTATATTCAAACGTAACACTCTTATTAACCGGTACAATTGTTTCGGAAACGTTGAAAGCAGCTATCGGCCTTGTTACATCATCGTCTTCGCAAGAAACTGCAAATAGCACTAACAACAATAATAATATATTATATATTTTCATACGTACATAATTTATTTATTTACAAATAATTCCATACATCCCTCTTAATATCCGGGATTCTGACTGACCAATCCGTTGGTTATATCGATTTCATTCTGAGGAATGGGAAATACTTCATTGATTCCTTCTATGAAATTAATTCCCCGATTGTGAGTCGTTTCACTTGCAAATTTATTCAGCACTTGGGCTGCCCTTCCTTGCCGTACCAAATCGAAAAAGCGATCCCACAAATGGCACAATTCCAACCGGCGTTCTTTCCATATCTGTTCCCGCATTTCTATATAAGTTCCCGCTTTGTAAAGAGTAGAAGTATTGTTTATCTTATTGGCTATTGTCTTCACTCGATTGAGTTGCTCCAATGCCTTTACTCGGTCTCCGATTTCGTTCAACGCTTCAGCATAAAAGAGCACCACTTCCGAATAAATCAATACGCGCCGATTCTTGGCATTATCGTTCTCATCGGTAGGCCTTTCTACTTTAGGAGTATACCATTTCATACATCCTGTTTTACCGGGCGGGACCTCAATACGTTCCCCATCAAACGACACTGCTGCATGAGCCAATACGACTTCGTCGCGCCGGGGATCATTGGCAATCTCATCCAAAAAAGTATTGGAAGCAAACATCCGGGTTATAAAAATGTCTTGAAAAATACCTGTTCCTTCATTCAGGTCATCTTTCATCCCATTGGCAGACTCTTTAAATACCACTTCAAAAACAGAGCGAGTACAGAACTCTCCCCGTTCATAATATAATTCCCGGTAATGAAGTAAGCTTCCGTCATAAGAACTTTTAGCTTCCAATGAATATTCATTCGCCACAGAAGGCAAAGAAGTCTCGGGTGTTTCATAAGGATCGGTAGATGCCAAAAGTTCCTTTTTCTTGAACCACAATCTTTCGCGAAGTTCGTCCCACGATTCCTCATAATTATCGAAATGCAGGATCTCTCTCATGGTCAAGTTATTTCCTTCAATAAAATATCCTCCTAATTTTACCATTTCTTCCCATTTATCGGACTCAGTCCCCGGCACAGCCTGATAAGCCAATACCTTGATCAGCAGACCCACGGCAGCTCCGCAACCGGCTTTTCCGGCATTCTTGTCCGTAAACTTACTCCGCAGCATGATGGCGGCTTCCCGCAAATCTTTTTCTATATAAGCATATACTTCTTCCTTTGACGATCGAGGTATGGACAGATTATTGATATCTTCTATCTCCGGACGAATAGGTACTCCTCCATAGGTCTTTACCAAATTAAAATAAAAAAGAGCACGTAAGAACTT
>DAIQOU010000080.1:0-13189 GCA_036787725.1 Bacteroidales bacterium | reverse complement strand
CCGCTCGCCACGGGACGAAAGGTACTACGCCACGGGACGAAAGGTTTCTCGCGAGCGGACGAATAATTTCTCACAACAACTGAATTAGTTTACCGTAAACGAAAAGATTATTTTATGGAAAACAAACATGAAATTTGATCTGATTTTCCATAAAACTGCGGTCCACTTAATTCAACAGGAATACAAGTTTCCGGTCAAGAATTTCGGATTCATGGTATTTTCGGCTACTCCCTTCCCGGCATGTTTCACTTTTCCATCATTTCAAATATCGGGTTTAACTACCATAATAACAAACCATTATTATAAATATTCACTCAACACTTTTATTCCTTTTTCTAAATCCGTCTCCGAAAGTGAAGCATAGCCCAATCTTATTCCCATAATTTTATTGTTATGACTAAACCTCTCCGGGGTATAAAAACTAACTAACTTAGAATTCACATCCTCTTTCAATCGAAACAAATCGACTTCTCCTACAGGTCTCAGCCAAAAAGCTAATCCGCCATTAGGTTTTCTGTAAACTACTTTACCTTTTAAGTAGCTCTGCAAAAGAGAATCAAAGAAATCTCGCTTTTTCTCATAATAGCTCAACATTCTTTTTTGATGCTTGCGGATATCACCTGTAATGATTAAATCCAGGATTGATTGTTCCATGATGGTATCTCCCTGTAAATCCACAATCTTTCTCAATTTACCTATTTCAGATATAAAGCCGGGAGAACTGACAGCATAACCAATTCGAATAGCAGGAGCGATTAACTTGCTTAGGGTGCCTATATAGACATAATTATTAATGTTTTCATGTGCAGAAAGAGGCATAACAGGACGTTGATTGAAATGAAATTCATTATCGTAATCATCTTCAATAATCGTGAAATTGTATTTATTAGACAACTCTATCAGTTTCAGTCTGCGAGATAAACTGAGCGTTACTGTAGTCGGATACTGATGATGAGGTGTTACATAGACGGCCTTAACCATCTTCTTACTTACAAAACATTCAAGCCTATCGACATCAATCCCTTCATTATCAACAGGCATAGGAATTAATGTTGCTCCTGCATGTTTAAATGCCTCCCAAGCAGGTTTAAAGCCGGGATTCTCAACCAAAACAATTTCTCCCTTTTCCAATAAACAATGTGCTGTTAAGAATAAAGCCATTTGACTTCCTCTCGTAATACAAATTTCAGGAAAAGAAGTTTTCATCCCTCTGTTTTGATTGAGCATATTTGATATTGTGTCCCTGAATTTATCATCTCCCAACTCACCTGCAAGATTCATAATTTGCCAATGCGCTTTTTTGCTGAATATACGACGATATGACCTTGCCAATTCAGCCATAGGCGTACAAGCAGTATCGGGTAACCCATCATCGAAAAAGATTAAATCACGCCTGAAAATTTCTGCCGTTTCTTGCTGAATTTCCTTTTTCTTAACGGGCATAGTTATTAAAAGTTTATCTGAGACATAGACCCTTTTTCGTTCCTCTGAAATAAGCCACCCTTCTGCTATCAGAATATCCAAAGCTTGAATTACAGTATTTCTGTTCACGTTTAATCCGGCAGCCAATTGTCTTGTACCGGGCAAAGTTATCCCTGCTTTTAATTGTCCGCTTTTGATGGATTTTATAATTTCATCGGCAATCTGTACATAAACGGCTTTAGAAGCAGATTTATCTATTTTCAGTTGCAATATCCAAGGTGCACTCATCCGGTCTATCTGTTTTTATCAAATCTGAACCATAAAAATAGTCCAAATAGTGTATATTTTTGCACTATCACAATCTAAAATTCAGAAGTATGCAAGGAAGAATGAAACAACACGGGTTATCAAAAGAAGAGATTAACGATGTATTAAGCAATGCACAAGTGGGGCGTATAGCTACACATAATGAAAATGGATATCCTTACGTCGTTCCCGTTCACTTTATAATCTATGAAGAGAAAATTTACATACACGGATTGATAAAAGGACAAAAGATTTCAAATCTGATTAAAAACAATAAGGTTGGTTTTGAAGCAGACGAAATGGGAACAATCATTCCCGATAACGAGAATCCCTGCGACACCAATACGGAATTCAGAAGCGTAATCATCTCAGGAACTGCCCGAATGATAGAAGATAGAAAACTTAAGGAGAAAATATTACGTGCTTTCGTAGCCAAATTCACGCCTCAACTATCTCTGTTGAGTTTCCCTGAAAAAATGATGAAAGCAACAGGAATTATAGAAATAGCTCCCATTGAAATTACAGGTAAATATTATAAGTGATTTTCTCTGAGTACAAGCAGACACATGCCTTAATTGATTTAATCTTCCATTTGTCTCCTAAGAGCATGTGAAAGAAAGATAAATTATACGAGATATCCCCTTGGAATTAAAAAGAACCCGGAGATGGAGCTATATGATTAAACAGCCTCATCTCCGGGAAATTAATAGTTAGTTAAATTTATTTGGCCCAGAAAAGTTTTCTGTAACGATCATCTTTTTCTTGTACCGCATTATAATTCTCTGTATTATAATTTTTCTCATTTACAGTATACAACAGGCGGTGAGGAGGAGTTGGAGCCAAAATAGATCCGTTGTCCGTTAAAAACTGCAACCTCGGATAGCCGGTTTTCCTGTACTCATGCCAACATTGAGCCGTTTGAATCAATCCCTGATGAATCCACCGTTGAACGGCAATAGCTTCTTCTTTACTGCTGTAATCATTCCATTTTTGAGCAACAAAAGCATCAACATCTGCCGTCGAAGGTACCGGAAGCGGATCCCGATAATCTCCCAAGCTATTCAAATAATAATAAAGCTCGATTGAATTTTTAACACCTTTTTTAAAGGCTTCTTCCGCACTTCCGTTCACACCCCACTTTTGAATAGCTTCTGCACGAATAAAATCAACTTCGGCTGCGGTGATAATAAGGCCTGGAAATTTATTGTTACGGCTGAACGTAGCAGTATCGACAGCCGAAAAATAATTACCCCCTTCTGCCAAAGGACGATTAAACAATTTTTCCTGAGCCGGTCCGTCCATCAACGGATCCACTCCTACATAAATTCCATCGGAGTTTTTCTCCAATATAATCTCCAAGCGCGGATCCCCGTCCAACGCATCCACAAAAATTTTAGAACATCGATTCCAATGACCTGAAGCGGAGGATTCAAAGCCTCCTTTTATTCCTTCTTCATGTTGACCTTCCACTGCAGTCAATTTAGGCGCTTGGAAGTTAATCCGAACCGCATCATCATTACCGGTTACGACCGGATAAGTAGCGGGATCTTCCAGCATCTCTTTAAGGATGCTGCGTGCTTCAGTGGTAAGAGATCCGTTTTCAGCCACTCGGGAAGCCAACCGTAAACGAAGGGAATTACAATATTTACGCCACAAGACCAAATCGCCATTATTTATATAATCTTGTGCCTTTAGCAAACTATTGATAAAAGCGGAAGGAGAATAGCCGGCAAGAAAAGTATTGATTTCCTTCAAATCAGTAATCATCATTTTATAAAGGTCTACAGGATCGTCATAAGCCGGTTTAGAGCCTCGAATATCCATAGAGATCCCCACATACCCCGCTTTCGTAAAAGGTACATCTCCCCACAAATCTACTATCTGCTGTAAATGATCATATACAAAAATGGTAGTGATGTGCTTAAATACTACATAATCTCCTTTTTGTGACTCATCCATTTTTTCCCAAGTATCTTCCAACAAACGATACTGAGCTATCATCTGATAAAAATCGGTCCAACGCCGGTCATTCCATCCGTCATTCGGTTCATACATTCCGTTCCCGTTAATTCGTCCTGCAACTTGTGCATACCTACCCATTTGGTAGAGATCAAAAGTATAATAACGCCAATACCAAGGCATAGTCCAAAGGTTCCCTTTCTCAAAAGTCCCGGTCATTATTTTTTCCACTGTAACCGTATTGGTCTTGGAGGGATCGGGAAATTGGTTGTCGAATTGATAATCGCTACAGGCGTTAAAAACGAATAGAGTAACAATACAAGTCGAAATAGTGAATATTATTTTTTTCATATTTATTTCCTTTTTATGATTATTTTTACATTAGAAACTGCCCCGAATAGAAAATCCAAAAGTACGAGCAGCAGCCGTAGAACCTCCAATATTGTAACGAGTTGTCCACCGGGTTCCATCCATAGATTCGGCATCGAAAAGAGGCAGTCTCTTATAGAAATAGAATAAATTCCTTCCAAATACAGAAACAGTCAAATTATTACAGCCGAATCTGGAGGTAATTTTCTTAGGCAGAGAATAACCCAATGTCAATTCCCGGAATTTTACATACGTGTTATCAAAAACAGAATTGGCATAAGTACGTTTATTACCGCCGGCCCCCCAACCATAAGCAGTATAATAGTAAGTAGGAGCAGCAACAATAGTTTGATTAGGGGTTCCATTTTCTTTCACTCCGGAAAGAATCATTCCATCGTCATAAATGGGTTGTCCGGAAGGTCCTGCCGTTTCCGATCCTTTTACCAATATCTTTTCACTATTTAGATTGCCGGGATCACTATAATAATACCTCAATCCTCCATTTTCTACTCCTCTCCATTTCAATGACTCTTCAATATTTCCGGTACGCATCATAAACTGATAAGGGGTATTCACGACATCTCCTCCGATACTGAAATCAATACTGGCATCTACAAAAAAGCCTTTCCAGCTAAAAGAGGTAGAGAAACCTCCCACCGCATCCGGCAATACATTCCCCACCTTCTTCATTTCCGTTTTATCGATGATATACATTCCATCGTCTCCCACAACCGGCTGTCCGTCAATTTCTATAGGGAGATACGAATATAAATCACCGGCTTTTTTCCCTACTTCCGACTGGAAAATAACAGCTCCATCCAACTCTCCATGTTGCAAGAAAGTCTGGCCGTCTACCAGTTTATTTACCTTATTGGAATTAAAACTGATATTTCCTCGTAAATCCCATTGAAAATCCCGGGTTTGAACAGGAGTTCCATACAATGCGAATTCCCACCCGGTATTTTGTAATTCACCTACATTCTCCCAAACCGCTTCTGCACCGGCCGACCAAGAAGTGGTTGTCTTAAGAATTTGATCTTTGGTAACATTTTTATAATAGGTCATTTCAAAACCGGCCCGGTTCTTAAAGAATTTACCTTCCAATCCGAACTCCATTTCATGTTTTTCCTCCGGCTTCAATTTACTGTTATTAATTTCTTTCGGCAATTGATTCCAGGTGTAACTGTTTAATGATTCCTGATTAAAGGCATAGTTCGCTTTATATATTTCGGGAGCATTCCCTACAATTCCGTAAGAAGCACGTAATTTCAAATAATCCATCCAATTCGGATTGGAAGATCCCAAGGCTTCGGAAATTAAGAAACTTCCATTCACGGAAGGATACGTATACGAATTATTTCCCGTCAATAAAGTGGAAGATTTCTCATGGCGAATGGTACCATCCAAGAAAAGATAATTCTTAAAACTCACCCCTGCCATTCCAAAAAAAGCTTCTTTAATAAAGGATTGTTTATCCATCTTGGCTTCTTTTATATTGTTAACCGAAGCATTGATATGAAACCAGTTTTCCACCGATAATCCACCGTCGGTTCCCACTTTTGCATTATTCATTTTTTCTTGCCTGCCCATATAACCGGCAGTAGCCGTTACACCCCAAGTTTCATTGAAATCCTTGGCGTATTGCAAAAGAGCTTCTCCATAATAAATCTCATAACGCTTATCATGCAATCCGTAATACCCCGAGTTTCCGATTACCAACGGCTTCTCGGTTGAATGCTTGGCTTCAATTTTATCGGAAGTAAAATCGGTTCCTGCTTTTACTCTCAAACTCAATCCGTCATAAATATCGACTGTTGCAGTCAGGTTCCCGATCAAGCGATTGGTTTCTTCTTCTTCTGTTTTCTTTCGAATATTCCAGTAGTACCCTCCAACCAAATCTCTAGATCCCAAGGTATATAAAAATGACTCATCCGGAGTAGGAGTTTCTGCATTAGCAAATACATTTAAATATCCCAAGCTGGTTACAGTCTTATCATATATCCGGTTGGGATCGTCCATTGTACTCAACATCCCGGTAAAATTATTGGTCAGTCGATTGAAACGATACGGACGATTCATATCTTTCTTCCGCATATAACTGATATTATAATCCAATTTTACACGAGATAGCGGTTGCATCATCCCGGATAAATTGAAACTATGCCTCCCGATACTGCTTTCCCGTTGCAGATTTTTTTGATCATAATACGTATACGAAAAACGGGTACTGCTTTTTTCACCGCCGGTACTGACTGCCAAATTGTAAGTCCCGTTATGACCTGTACGAAACAAATCCTCCCATCCTTTTCCGTCATTATAAGCGTTGTAGTTGCGGGTAGTTCCATCCCAATACAATACTTCACGACCGTCAAAACGAGGTCCGAAATTGAAATAAGTTTCATATCGGGGACGTATATATTCTTTTCCTTTATAGGTTTCATACCGCCAGCCGTCGTTATCCAACCAATCTCCCGATCTGCCTTCTCTATAATCCCCGGGTCCGTAAGTAGTTTGGTATTTCGGAAGATAAGCTGCTTTATCCACTCCAAAAGTAACTGCAAAATCCACACTTACTCCTTTCTTTCCGGCCCCGCTTTTGGTAGTGATCAACACCACTCCATTGGCTGCTTCCGAACCGTAAAGAGCAGAAGCAGATGCCCCCTTTAAGATCGAAAGGCTTTCAATATCTTCCGGATTGATGTCGACCAATCCGTTTCCCCGTACTCGCTGATCCGTCCAATAATCATCATTGTTGGCATCTCCGTTCCGAATGGGAATACCATCCAATACGATCAAGGGTTGTGTACTTCCGGAAATGGAGTTGATTCCGCGCACATTAATACTAACGGCACTGGAACCGCCACCGGGAGCCGCTTGGACCCGTACTCCGGCTGCCTTTCCATACAATGCTGTTGCAAAATTAGGAGTACCGGTTTTAACCAGCTCATCTGCCGGAATAGAACTGACAGCATAACCTAATTTTTTAGACTCTCTTTTAATACCCAACGCCGTTACAACGACTTCATCCAAGACCTGAGAATCTTCATTAAGCATAATGTTTAATGTGTTTTGACCTTCGATCCTGATTTCTTGAGACACATATCCGATAAAAGATATTACAATTGTTTGACCATCAGAAACATCTAATGAAAATTTACCGTCCGCATCACTGATCGTTCCGATGGAAGTTCCTTTCACCGCAATGGAGGCCCCGATCACGGGTCCTAAAGCATCTTCCACTGTACCGGTTATCTTTCTCTTTTGTTGAGAAATCCCGACATTTTCATTTGTTTCCGTATTACCTGTCGCGCTTATATTTCCGGAGAAACATAAAACCGCTGCACATAATAATACACCAACAATCTTGATTTTTCTTTGCATAAATAGGATAATTTAGATTTAACAATAGATATTACTTAACAAAATATATTGATTAAATACGGTTTTCTTTATCAAGTTAGGTGTTACGCCTGTAATTTCTTCACATATATTTAGCAAAACTATTAAAATATGTTTATCAGGCTTTACAATGGGAATTAATTCTTATTATTGTATAATTTTATGTACTTTTTCACCATGTTAATGTACTTTTTTATCATATTTTTAACACAAGAAACGTTAAAAAAACCAATACAATCAAAAGAAGAAGCATGAAAAAATACACTTTATTACTCCTTCTCTGTTTATTTTCCCACCTCAACTTAACCGGAAAAAATGTTCATTATCAAACCTTGGGAAATAAGCACGGACTATCTCAATCTTCTGCAGTATCGATTTGGCAGGACGGGATTGGACGCATGTGGATTGGCAATGACGCCTTAAATTGTTATGATGGAGAATCGGTACGAGTATTCAGGATTTCGGAGTATATAAACGGAATTGAAGACTCGGACATTCACGCTCTTTGCGGAAATGACTCCGCTCTATTTTTCTTGGCAGAGAACCGGCCCGTTTGTTTTGATTTAATCATGGAAACCTTCCATTCTCCTGAAATTAAAACCTATTCCATTTGTCATTCAAACGGACAATTATACTATGTATCGGATCGGGGAATATTTTCGGCATACGATTGGAAAGCAGACACAAGCTATTATCTGGTGACCTTACCCCAACATATTGCCGGAGCGGAAACTATTTTAGAAGCCGGTAAAGAAACATTTTGGGCAGGTACACCTTCCGGAATTTATATAATTAATACAGCCTCCAACCGCATAGAGAATACCCTACTCTCCGATAAACACATAATTTATTTATATAAAGACTTAAAAGATTATATTTGGATAGTAACCCAAACTCACGAGATCTATCTTTATACACCGGATCAACGATTAATTCCTTTAAAAATAAAAAACAAACTAATCGAAAGCCTTTTCAACAACAGTATTTTTTGTATTCTGGAAGATATTAAAGGTACTATTCATATCGGCACTCTCACCGGGATTTATGAATTGCAACGTACAGAAGAAGATCATTTTCTTTTCCAAGGACATACATTGCCGGAATCTACCATTTACGCTCTTTATTCCGATAAACAAGGAACTGTATGGATTGGTTCTTACTATGGGGATGTCCGCTATTTTAACCCAAAAGAAGACAATTATACCTACTATATTACGAACGAAAGCGATCCCACTCAATTACATGGAGCTGTTATTGGTCAAATTGCAGAGGACCACAAAAACAATTTATATTTTGCCACGGAAGGAAGCGGAATCAATATACTACGTCCGGGTTCAACTCGATTCGAACATTTAACCACTGCAAACGGTCTGCCGCAAAACAAGATAAAAGATTTGTGGTATGATAAAAAACACAATCGACTAATTATCAGCGCCTATATGGAGGGTATATGTTACTTAGACTTAAACACCAATACCATACATAGAATAAAAAACGGAGCAATTACCACCCTGCATCAACAAATAGTGGAAAAAATGATCCCCTACCGGAATTATTTAGTCTTACATACTCAAAACGGAATCTTCAAACTGGACAGAGATACATTGGAAATCAGCCGTTTTTTCGATGATGAAGAACTGGCGGAATTTTGTTCCGGTATTCTTCGTACTATCTTTATCGATAATAAAGATATATTATGGATATCGTCTTTACGTCACGGATTATTCACTGTTGATCTCAAAACAAACAAAATATTAAAACAATATGGAGACGGCGTTATTGAAAAAAGCAAGATCCCAAGCGCCATTATCAAAATAGCGGAAGATACACAGAAAGGGCTCTATTTTGTCACGCTAAAATCCGGTATCCTGAAACACGATGCATTACAAGACACATTTCTTTTGTTTAATGAAAAATCCCATTTGTTACTTAGTAATATTTGTTATAATATTGCCTTTTCTCCGGGAGGTAATTTAATTGTAGTTTCAACTAAAGGAATATCATTATTTGATGTAAACAACAATAATTTTCGTCCCATCCATCACATTCGCATAGGTGCATCCTCTCCTTTAACTGCATTTATCGGAGATTGCGGATTATATGTATCACCAACCAATAACTGCATCTATGCAGGCGGATTATACGGATTATTATGTTTTAACGAAAAAGATTTATCTAACGGAACCGGGAATTACTCTCTATATTTCAGCTCATTACAGATAAATAATCAACCGACACAACCCGGTTCTCCTTTACTCGAAAAAAGTTTTCCCCAAATAACCCGATTGGTTTTACCTTATAACCAAAATACATTAAGCTTCAACTTTGCCACTTCCAATTATTTGTCTTCCAGAACTTCTTTATATGAATACAAATTGGAAGGCTTGGATGATTCTTGGACGAAAACAAATCATCAAACCATCATTTACAATTCTCTCCGGCCGGGGAAATACAAACTGAAAATAAGAGAAGTGGTTAATCCCGAGAAATCGACAGAACTGAATATTGAAATAAAACCTCCCTTTTGGGCAACCGTTCCGGCATTCTTAATATATATTTTCCTTTTTATATTCTCTCTTTGGCGAATCATCCGCTTCAACAAAAGCAAAAGTATTCTGGCTGCCTCATTGGAAATGGAGAGAAGAGAAATCATGAGAATAGAAGAAATGAATAGAAATAAAATGGATTTCTTTGTCAATATTTCCAACGAATTCAGGATTCCCTTAACCCTTATTCTTTCACAACTGGACCGGTTGGAACAGGACATATCGTCTATCAGCAAAAATAAAATAGAAAAAATAAAGAGGCAAGCTCTGCGTCTTCAAGAGTTGATAAGCGAGATGCTCGATTTCCGAAAAATGGAACAAAACAAGCTTTCTTTGAAAATAGGCAACCACAATATGGTTGAGTTTTTACAAGGTATTTATACCATTTTTAATGATTATGCCTCGGAAAAACAAGTCGCATTCAAATTCAACCATACAGGCGAGAGTGTCCAAGTCTGGTTCAATCATAAACAAATGCAAAAAGTCTTTTTTAATTTATTGTCATTTATCTTCAAAACTGCCTCACCCAAAGACTCCATTATACTTTCGTTGCATAAAGTTACAGGGTATGTAAAAGTACATATCACACACCGGGGGGCGGCCGGTCCTCCGGATGAAGAATTATGCAATCTCCTTGATAAATTCAACAGTAATAACAACACATTTCCGGACAACCTGTCTTCATTGCCTGACGGAGCCATCGGAATAGCTTTCAGTAACGGAATTATTAATTTACATAAAGGATATCTTTCCTCTATCCGAGAAGGAGACAAAACAGTTTTAGTAGTTGCCCTGCCTTCCGGCAATGCTCATATTAATTTGGAAGACATAATAGAAACTTCCAAGGAAGAATTTGCTTTGCCGGCAATAGTATCGGACGAACTGGTTAAAGAGGATCCGTTTTGGAAAGATGAATCGGATAATCCAAAGAAAAATTTCCGAATGCTTCTGGTTGAGAATGACTATGAAATGCGAATGCTTCTCAAAGAAACATTTTCTATGTTATACGAAGTAATTGAATACGAAGAAGCACAGGAAGCTTACGAATATGCAATTCGGGAATTACCGGATATTATTTTAAGCGAAATCAATTTACCCGGTATGTCGGGAACGGAAATGTGCTCCATGATTAAATCCAATATAAATACATTTTATATACCGGTTGTTTTACTAAGTTCTCAACCTTCCGAAGAACAGAATATAGAAAGTATTCGAAGCGGAGCAGACTACTATTTTGTCAAACCTTTTAATACGCGAATATTCTTCCTTCGGTGTAATTATCTGGTAAAAAGCCGGCACAAGATGTTAAAAAACAAACCATTTGAAGATACAAACGAAATGCTTGAAATGGTAACGAACGAGCAGGAACAAGAATTTCTGTCCCAAGTAAATCAAGTAGTGGAAAACCATTGGGACGACCCGTCTTTTGACATTACGATATGGTCGAAAGAATTGGGTATCTCCCGTACCCGTTTCTTTAACAGGATAAAGGAAATTACGGGAATGACCCCCAATGATTACTTATTATTATTAAAAATGAATAAAGGAAGGATTCTCTTGCAAGAAGGAAATGGCTTGACCATTGCGGAAATTGCATATCAATTGGGATTTCGTAATCCGGCCTATTTCAGCAAATGTTTTAAAAAACAATTTGGAATAACTCCTCAAAATATAAAAAGGAATAATAAACCCCCAATTAAAAAAGACCTTTCGTAAATATAACGAAAGGTCTCTCGGTCTTTTTATTTAACAAGGTTCTCCAATGAATCTACCGTTTTCCGAATTTCTTCATCCGTAAGACGATAATTTTTCATGTCACCTGTGAGATACCGATCATATGAAGTCATATCAATCAACCCGTTTCCGGACAAACAGAATAATATATTCTTTTGTACCCCTTCTTCTTTTGCCATCTTAGCTTCACGAATGGCAGCCGCAATCGCATGTGTGGATTCCGGAGCAGGAATAATCCCCTCTGTATTGGCAAATAATATCCCGGCTTCAAATGTCTCCAACTGAGGAACATCCAGCACTTCGACATATCCGTCTTTTCGAAGTTGACTGACCAATGTTCCGGCTCCATGATAGCGCAATCCTCCGGCATGAATATCTGCGGGTTGAAAATCATGTCCCAATGTATACATGGGCAGTAAAGGCGTAAGGCCTACCGTATCTCCAAAATCATATTCAAATTTACCACGGCTCAATTTCGGGCACGAAGCCGGCTCGGCCGCAATAATTCGTATATTTTTCCCTTCGGTTAATTTATGTCTCAAAAATGGAAAACTGATACCGGAAAAATTAGAACCTCCGCCAAAACAACCGATTACCACATCAGCATCTTCTCCGGCGATTTGCATTTGTTTTTCTGCTTCCAAACCGATAATGGTTTGATGAAGAATAACATGATTCAATACGCTTCCCAGCGTATACCGAGCATCAGGATCCTTTACGGCTATCTCTACGGCTTCCGAAATAGCAATTCCCAAACTTCCGGAATTTTGAGGATTTTCGGCCAATATTTTTCTTCCGGCGTCTGTCGTATCACTGGGAGAAGGGATAACATCTGCTCCCCAAGTTTGCATCATCATCCGGCGGTAAGGCTTTTGCTCGTAACTTACCTTTACCATATAGACCAATAACTCCAAATCAAAAACACTGCAAGCAAAACTCAATGCCGCTCCCCATTGACCGGCTCCGGTCTCTGTAGTCAGTCGTTTAATTCCTTGTTTTTTATTATAGTAAGCTTGAGGAAGCGCCGAATTTAACTTATGAGAACCAATCGGGCTTACTCCTTCATTTTTAAAATAAATACGGGCAGGCGTATCCAATGCTTTCTCCAAACCGGTAGCCCGAACTAATGGTGTAGGTCTCCATATTTTATATAATTCACGAATTTCTTCGGGTATCTCGATCCAACGTTCTTGCGACATCTCCTGTTTAATCAATTCTTTCGCGAAAATAGGCTCCAAATCTTCCGGATGCAGCGGTTGCTTGGTAGCCGGATTCAACGGAGGAAGCGGCTTATTGGGCATATCCGCCACAATATTATACCATGCCGTTGGAATATCATTCTCAGTCAACAAAATCTTTTTATCTCTCATCATCATTTTTTATATTTAATTTGACAGCAAAATAAGTGAAATATTATCAAAAAAACACAGTGAAAACCTTCTATTTATCCGGAG
>DAIQOU010000528.1:0-3541 GCA_036787725.1 Bacteroidales bacterium | reverse complement strand
AACAATATAATAAAAATTTAATCTCAGCCATAAAAAATGCGTTACCGAAAAATGAAAGAATATCTCATGTTTTAGCAGAACTGTTGCCGATAGGAAAAGATGCTATTTATCGTAGATTGCGGGAAGAAGTTCCTTTTACTTTTGAAGAAGTTTCAAAAATATCTCAACACCTAAATATCTCATTGGATAACATAATTGGAATAAAAAACACTAATCGTGCCGCTTTTGACCTGAATTTTCATCCCTCTGCGGACTTACTTAATAATTACAGTAAATCCATGCAGAGTTATATTCAACTGTTTCAGAAAATGCGAAAAGGACCGGAATCAAAAATTCGATTGGCATTCAATACCTTACCTTACTTGTCTTATATGTCTTTCAAAGATATATCACGATTTCGACTATATAGGTTAATGTATCAAACAATGGGAAACGCCGCCCCTTCCTCTTTTTCAGAATTAACATTGCCTCCCGAAATTGTGGATATCCAAAAAAAGTTATTCATGGAAAGCCGTCATGTCCCTTTCACACAACTCATCTTAGATAAAAATGCTTTTTCATCTTTTGTATCAGATATCTCCTATTTTTATAAATTGAATCTGATATCACAAACTGAAGTAGAAAACTTAAAAGAAGAGTTAAGAATGCTTATTGAAGATTGGGAATTATTGGCAAAAACAGGAAAATACAATACCGGAAATGAAATGTTAATTTACATTTCCGATATCAATTTTGAAACATGTTACATTCATTACGAATCTCCTAATATGGAATTATGCAGTCTGCGGATCTATTCCATCAACACCATTACTTCACGAGATCCGGATCTCTGTTTATTGCATAAAGAGTGGATTGAATCCTTAAAAAATTATTCGACTTTAATAACTCAAAGCGGAGAAATGCAACGCATTGATTTTTTCAGGAAACAAAGAGAGATTGTGGCAAACATATAAATCTACACAAGCACAATGAAATATCATTTGGAAAATAACGATTTGATCAGTACTATTCAAAATAATATTCCACAAGGAAAAAACATGGTGACTGTTTTGATGGATATTCTATCCATCGGAAAAGATTCTGTTTACCGGAGATTAAGAGGAGAAGTACCTTTTACTTTTGAAGAAGTAGCCAAAATTGCCGGAAAACTGGATTTTTCTTTAGATAACTTAAATGGAATAAAAAAAGGACATTCTCTCTTTTATCTGGATTCCGGAACAGGACCGGGAGTTGATTTGTTGGAAAATTATTATGATGCTTTAGAAAGACATGTCTCAGCTTTCAAAAGGCTGAATCAAGATCCCAATTCAATGACAAGAATGGCATTAAATTCGCTGCCTTACATGTTTTATATTTATTTTGAGAAATTGGCAGCCTTCAAATTATATCGATGGACATATCAAATTTTAGGGACAAAAGCAATCAGCAGCTTCTCTCGGTTTAAAGTGCCGCAAAAGATTTTGAATATACATAAAGAATTCATTTCGGAATACCACAAGACTGTAAAGGCACATATTATTTTAGATAAGAATGCCTTCAGTTCTTTTTTGGAAGAAATAATTTATTTTGAAAAATTGAATATGATTTCTCAAAGTGAATTCCAACAATTAAAAGAAGAATTGTTGGAAATGATTGATAATTTGGAACTGTTATCCAAAACTCAAAATAAAGTAATGATTTTCCTCTCCAATATTAATTTTGAAGCCAATTACATTCATTATGAGGGGGGAGGAATTGAATTTTGCCTTTTACGTCTGTATGCAATCGACTCCCTTATTTCAGAAAGTCCCGATATCTGCAGATTACACAAAGAATGGATCGAATCCCTTAAAAGATATTCTACTCTAATTACCCAAAGCAGCCAAATAGAACGAACCCTCTTTTTTAATAAACAACGGGAATCACTTATGAATATTCATTAGGCAAAGTAACCGTAAACAATAAAAAAGAAGCGATTTGTTTTACAAATCGCTTACTGCTTATCTCATATAAAACATATTTAATAATTCTTACCTCTGCAATAATTCTTCAATATCTTTCATGGCCAAACGAAACGATTTATTAATATCGATAGCATCTTGTATGGTTTTACATGCATGAAGAACTGTAGCATGATCTCTCTTTCCGACCACATTTCCAATATGGGAATAAGAATAATCCGTATATTTTTTAGAAAGAAACATCGTAACCTGTCTGGCTTGCACAATCTCCCTTTTACGTGATTTTGAGTGAATGGATTTCAAATCAATATTAAAATAATCACTCACAATATTTTGTATCTTTTCTAACGTAATTTGCTTTTTTTCCAACTTGATAGTTTGAGATACAACCCGTTTAGCCAACTCGATATCCACTTCTCTGTTATAAACTAAAGAATAGGCCACTAAGGAGGTAATTATTCCTTCCAAGTCTCTTACATGATCAGTTACATTTTCGGCTATAAAATCAACAATATCTTCCGAAATATCCAATCCGTCATGTTTGATCTTATTTATCAAAATCTTTTTCCGGAGTTCCATATCCGGTTTCCCTAACTCAGCCGTCATTCCCCATTTTAAACGGGTTATTAAGCGTTCTTCCAATCCTTGCAACTCTACGGGAGGTTTATCGCAAGTAAGAATTAATTGCTTCCCTAACTGATGAAGATGATTAAAAATATGGAAATAAGTGTGTTGAGTTCCTGTCTTTCCTACAAATTCCTGAATATCATCTAAAATAAGAACGTCAACTCCCTGATAAAAATTAATAAAATCGTTGGAGGTATTATTCCGGGTCGCGTCCGTAAACTGTACCTGAAATAAATGGGAAGAAATATACAGTACTTTTTTTTCAGGATATAATTCCCGAATTTGACCGCCGATGGCATGACACAAATGAGTTTTTCCGACTCCGGATCCCCCATAAATAAATAAAGGATTAAATGTTGTCTTACCCGGATTCTTAGTGACGGCTTCTCCTACGGATCGAGCCAACTTATTGCTTACTCCTTCAAAAAAATTATCAAAATTATAACGGCTGTTCAAATTAGGATCCCATTCCTGAATAACCGGATTTAAAAGCGCATCCGGAGCTTTATTCGTTATTTTGGGATATTTTTTTTCCGTATACGAATTGGCTTTTTCACTTTGAAGAGTTGTATGGCCGTCAGATGACTTATCAACTATAACTTTATAATTCAATATTATTTTTTTGCCTGTAATACGAGTTAAAGTTGCATGAATTAAATCGGCATACTTTTCTTCAAGATATTCGTAAAAAAACTGACTGGGAACTTGAATGGTAAAATCATTATCTTCCAATTTTATAGGAACAATTGGAGAAAACCAAGTGCCGAACACATTGTCTGTAACAATGTCCCTAATGACTTCTAAACAACTATTCCATAAAATCTGATAATTCTGCTTCACGGTAAAACCTTTATTTCTTAATTACTACTTTTATTCTTTACTCTTTCTTATAAATAAACCTAAATTTATCAATAAAGTTTACTCATTTTCATCTTTTATTTTATCAAACCTTTATTTTCCCTTGCAAATTTTCA
>DAIQOU010000527.1:0-3541 GCA_036787725.1 Bacteroidales bacterium | reverse complement strand
AAGGCTCTATTTGTTGATAGATATCCCGAATAAGATGATAGTTCTCTTCTACGGAAACATTAAAAACAGCAGCAAAAAAATTCAAGTTTTCTTCTACGGTCAAATCCTGATATAAAGAAAATTTTCCCGGCATATATCCTATTCTTCGCCGAATTTCCCTATACTCTTTTATAATATCCAATCCGTCCACAATCGCTCTTCCCGAATCCGGAGTCAATAAGGTAGTAAGTATTCGGAAAAGAGTGGTTTTCCCCGAACCGTCCGGCCCGATAATTCCGTATATTTCTCCTTTATCGACTTCAAAACTTACCTCCCGGAGAGCATCTTCGGAGTTGTATTTTTTACTGATTCTCTCTGCAGAAACGGCTTTCATTGATTGTATTTTTTACTTCAATTTAATGTCTCCGTACATTCCTTTTTTCAAATACCCGTCATTTTTGACGGCTATTTTAACAGCATACACCTGATTGGCCCGTTCATCTTTAGTCAGAATAGTCTTCGGTGTAAATTCCGCTTTATCGGAGATCCATGCAATTATGCCTTCATATTCCCTTACTGCCCCGACCCCGAAATCCGGAAACACCCGAACGGCTTGACCGATCATCACTTCACTTAATTGACCGGATGTAATGTAAGCCCGAAGGAACATATTATCCATATCCGCCACTTTGAAAAGCGCTTTCCCACGGACAGCCATTTCTCCCGCTTCTGCATACTTGGATAAAATTGTCCCGTGAATCGGACTTCGAATTATGGATTTTTCGATCCGATCCGCCAGCAAAGCCGATTCGATTTCTAAGGCTGTGCTTTCGCCGGAGATGCTTGTATTTTTATTCGTCAATGTTTCCATCGATGCCGACAATTCTTTTTCCAACACCGATATGTTAGCTTGAATATCATCTGCTTGCTTTTGATTCGCAGCATTCGACCGAACCAGGTTTCGGTAGCGTTCCAATTCGTTCCGTTGTGTTTGCAATTGTTGTTTTAAAGAAGCTATCTGTTTGGGAATACTTACCCGGTTACTCTTGACTGCTTCCATATTAGCCTCCAGCTGCTTCTTTTTAAGATACAATTGAAACGTATCAATCACTCCCAATTTAACTTCCGGATCAACAACCCGTCCTTCCTCTACATTCAATTGCATAATTTTACCGGACTCTTCCGCCGAAACAATAATCTCCGTTGCTTCAAATACTCCCGAAGCATCGTAATTGCCGGTCTTTTTTCCGCAAGAGAAAAATAAAAAAACGGCTATTATTACTAAAACTAAACCCGTCGTTTTCATATATCAATTAATTATTTACGGTGTATTTCAATTCGTGGACAGATTGTAATAATTCAATTTCATGACGAATTTTATCCTGTCGGGCCATATCTTCTGCCGTCACTTCTTTCAACAGGTCCGTAACAGTTCCGGTTCCATTGGCCACTTTAGCTTCTGCTGCTTTTTTTATATTTTCTCTCAGCATTATTATCTCATCATCATATTTCAACAACTCCTTATTTTTTTGGATCTCATTCCACTGTTGGTTATATTCCAAGGTTGTATTAAATAAGAAAGCCTCTCGTCTGTTAAGAACGAAACTTTTATTTACCTCTACCAATCGGTTATCATTCTTTCGGGTATATAAGTTTCCGAAATTCCAAGAGATCTTAATTCCTCCGATGAAATAAGAAGAAAACTCCGGTTTCAACATATTCAATCCCGGATTACCGTATCCAAGCGTTCCAAATAATCCGATCTTAGGCATATAACCGGCTTTTATTAGTCCTTTTCGAGCTTCCAGCGACTCCAGTTGTACATTCAGAAACTGCCATTCGGGATGATTATCCGGCATAAAAGGCGGGGGCGGTTCAAATTCCGGTCGCTGTAACGATGTATAGCCGGACAGTTCTTCTCCAATCCAGGTTCCCAGCAGTTGCAAATAAGTTTTGCGGTTGGATTCCAGTTGGATCCGCCTCTGTTCCACTGCCAACTGTTCGGCTTTGATAACATCCAAATCCGAACGATTGGCGATTCCGTAGTCTGCATAGCCCGACACATTCTCATAATTACGCTGCAATTCTTCCATCAACAATTCATTCTGCTTTATCTTTGATTCCAACAATAAGATACCGAAGAATAAGCCGTTTATTTTTTCATTGATCTTATAAAGATCTGCATCCAACCGGTTCCGCTCTACATCAGATTCGATTTTTGTAACTTCCTTTTTAGATCGAATCATCCCACCATCCCATACCACTTGAGTAAGATCTGCCGTAATTCCGTATTGATCTTTATTCATTCTTTCTATATTCACATTCGGCAAGCTGATGGGAAGTTCTGTCACCTGAGTCTGATAAGAAGCCTTACCTGAAAAAGAGAGCTGAGGAAAATAACCTTTCTCGGCATTGGATAAATTATATTCTTTAGTCCTTTCTATCAAATCATATTGTTTGATAAGCGGATAATTTTCATGTGCTTTACGGATACATTCAAGAAAAGTCAATTGGCCTCGAACCACAGATAAAGCACCGATGGTCAACAGAAAAAACAAAATAGAAATGACTTTTTTCATAGGATTAAATTGTTTTTAAAGGAACTTATATAAATCAATGATTTTCACAACCGGAAAAAAGGACCTTGTTCTTCAATTGTAAATTTTTGTTTTCAACTCCGGTCGGCATCCCTTCATGTTTCATCCCTTATTTTATACATTTTATTTAATAACAAAGCTGATTAACAAGTCTGTTAACTTCATGGTAAAAAAATTATTTTCTTAATGCATTCAAAACAAATTGCACATTACTTTCTTTTCGTTCCTTCAAAAATTCTTCACTAAAAATCGGAGCTCCATCTTCCGGTATTTCTCGCAGAAATGGAGGAACAACAAAAGAAGCTACATTTAAAGCCACAATGTTCAATAATAATTCTTTCGGCTCTACGGGACGGATAGTCCCTTTTTCGACTTCTTTTTTGATAAGGCCTTTCATTCGTTGCAATACCTCTTTTAAAACCGGAAGAAGTACACTTCTTAAGGTAGCCCGATTGGATTGATCGGATTTAGATTCACTATATACAAAAAAGAATAAATTCGGATTCCGTGCAAAAAAATCAAAATGAGATTCAATTACCGCTCGAACCGTCTCTTCAAACGACAAGTTTTTATCATAAATAGGAATCAACGAATGAGCTATTACCTGAATCTTTTCTTGGAAAACTTTTTGAAAAAGATTTTCTTTCGTCCGAAAATAATAATGCAGCATGGCATGAGTAACCCCTGCCCGACGAGCGATGGAAGTCGTTTTGGTATTGCTGTATCCTTTCTCCAAAAATTCTGCTTCCGCAGCTTTTAAGATATTATATTCATTATTTGTTTCGTTTTTATTCATAGCTTACTTTTTATTTTTTCTTCCGGCCGCATGTAACTCGCATGTGAAAAATATCGTTCGTTTGGAAAGCAAATTTTTTAATTATCATGCTTCATAACACCGGTCCCTCTCGAATAACTCGACTGTTTAACAATCCTGTTAACACATTGCAAACATATACAAATTATTT
>DAIQOU010000079.1:0-13214 GCA_036787725.1 Bacteroidales bacterium | reverse complement strand
TCAGAGAATTAAATGATTTGAAAAATTCTCTTCCGGGACGCTCCGGAAAGTTTGAAGAGGCCTTTGATGAATTGACAACCCGGTTAAAGCAGGCTGTTCAATTAATTTCAGATCTGAAAATCAATTCTACCAACAAGTTAACTCAACAATCCAATAAATTATTTTTCAAAATATTAAAAGCTCCTTATAATCATTATTCATCCTTGGCGGAAGCTCCGGCAATCGAACGGATCAGAAAGGAACAATTTCAATTCCGGTCCGATAATGAAAAATATATTCCGTTTCAATTGAAAGAAAGTTCGCAAGTAAAATATGACTTGATTGCCAATACTTGGGTAGCTTCCGCCGGTAACAATACCGACTTCCCGATAGCTATTCATCAAATTCAAGAAGAAATTATTTCCCCTATTATCCGGAACCTTCTGAATGAAACGGAAAATGAACGCAGGGAAGTTTATAATCGTATAACAGAACATAAAAATAACTACCTGAACCAATGGAAACGGGAATCCGAGGCTTTGTATGAACAAAACCGGCAAGAAAGCGGAGAGCTTATGCAACAGCTGCAAACCAATTTAGACGAATATATTGCTGCCTTTAATACACTCATCTCTCTTAAAAAAGCAGAAGAAAGCATGTTGCAGGCTACCGGCTCAGAAATTTCGGAAAGTGAGGTAGCTCAACTGACAGAGATGTTTGAAAAACAAATAAGAGAATTCCATCAAATTCGTTCCGATTTTGAAGTATTCATGGGCTCCATTAAAGAAGACATTCAAAAACAAGCCGGGTTATTTGAGTGCTTAAGTCGAACAGAAGCTAAATTAAGAGACGGTATCTTTCAAGAAATTATCAAAGCCCATGACAATCCGGATCAATTGGATGATCGTAAAAAGCCATTTCTTGCTGTTAATCCTTTTTTTGCCAAAGAGTGCGAATTGCCGCCTTTACCCGGGAATAAAAACAGCATAACGGAAGATTCTCTTTCAGACCCGAAGCAGGAAAAAATGCCATCCCTTATCGATAAACAAACTCTCCCGGAAATCAATCAAGAAGAAAAATCTCTTTAACAGGAACATTTCATGGCAACTTTCAATTACCAAATCAATACAGATTTATTGGCCGAGAAAATAAATCAAGCTTCTCTCCGGGTGAGTGAAACCACCGAAGCAATAACTTCCATGCAGTCTGCAATGGTTAAAGCAGACGCAGAAGCGGCAGAAAAAGTGTGTACCTCTATCAATAAAGGGTTTTATTCCTTAATCCGGTCTCAAATCTCCCAAAAGACATCCGATTCTCAGACTGAAATAGATTCATGCAAAATTCGCCTGGAGCAACCGCGAAAAATGCTGCTACGGATTAAAGATCAAATCAGGAAAGAATATATCGCTCTATGTGATAAATATAAAAATATTTTCGGGTATTTAAATAAAAAATCAGAAGAGGAATTGATCCAAACCGCTCATCCCGTCATTGATTTTGTTTCCAACGCTTTTGAAAAAAAATTCAATCGAATAAAACAATCGGCTCCTTTTCCGGTCATTTTTCAAGAATCACTCATTACTCCGGAACAAATTAAAACAGTTCTTCTCAAAGAAAAAACTCAACAGACCATTGATTCCATCAAGCAATTTCTGGAAGAAATGAAAAAACAGAAGGAACAAGCAGATCCATTGTTGATTAATGAATATATCGAAATAGAAAAACCGATCCGGATTCCCGTATTAATCTATGAATGTAATCATGATTCTTCGGGCTATAGCGTAGAAGTGATTGTACCTGAAGAAGGACTGTCCTCCCTTGCTGTTTCTGCAATAAAAATGAAAATGTATGCCGAATTATACGGATTGGAGTGGAAACCGGCAGCAACACCTTCTCCGGAAGTAACTGCGGAATTCAGCAAATTATTGTCATCTTCTCCCGGACACGACCAGATAAAAAAAACGGCATTTAATTTATTCACATCCAATACCTGTCAAACTTTCTAAACGCATTGAGTTATGGGATATGTCAAAAATTATCAAGAACAGGTCAGACTCAGCGGATCCAAAACGATAACGGTTCCTTATCCGGCCTCTAAGGAAGGCGGAGTTAAAAATGTTACTGTCGAATATGAAGAAGAGGTACCCATAGATATTACTATCGAAATGGATACGGATTCTTTTGATCAAAGCTTGCATAATTATTCGGAAGAATTCGGTTTATTATCCAAATCGGTATCGAATGCACAATCCGCAGGAACCGCTTCCAAACAGCAACTTTCCCGACAAGTGGAAAAAAACATCCTTAATGGTTTTTTCAGCGTGATTCGCCATGAAGTCTCTACCCAAATGATGGGTCTAATGGAAAAAATAGAGAATCGCTTTAAACTGCTGCAAGAACTGGTAATTTCCTGCTCAAATAAGAAAGAGGAGATAGAAACCAAACTGAACAACATACGTGAAATCTATTCCGGACGATTAAATGATTTAAATAAAGAATTAAAAAACAGAACCTCCCATTCATTATCTCAAGCGGTAAGTTGGAAAAAAGAAAACGATGAAGAAAAGAGGAGATGGTTTTCAAATGAAGGCCCCGGCACATTTACTGTAACAGCAGCAGAAATCGCCGCATTACAAGCCGCCGAGTCTGTCTGCAAATTAAAAGATAAAGCGGAGGAAACTATTCAAAAAGCAAATCGTTTTTTGCAATTTCAACGAGAACTTGAACTTGTCGATTATATAAGAAAAACCGGCAAAGAAGAGGCTGCCGTTTATTTTATTCCGGTGTGCTTTATGCAAACCGATAACCAAAATAACCGCATTGAAAAAGAAATATTTTATTCCTCTTCTATCCCGCTTTCTAAAGAAGAAGTCAACATAAAATTGATCGATCCCTTTTCAAAATGTATGTCATGGGAAAAACTTCCCATAGAGAAACAAGGCAGCATCGGAGCTTTTTTTAACGCAGAACTGGATAAACTCCAACAGAACTCGGGAGGCAGAGAAATAAGAATCAAAGAGTTAATGAAAAAAATGATCAATTTACATTCCATCACTACGAATGTATAATAAGCCGGCTAATCATATAACAACAATTAAAACGAAATAACATGATAAACAAATCAACAGTTCTTTCTCTCTTTTTCCTGTCCGTTTTTTTTCTCTCTTGCAATAATGCTCCCTCCCACAAAGTTTTGTTTGACGGAACAGAACCAAAGGAGTGGGAAATCAACGGGAATATAAAAGTTACCGACGGAATTCTTACTCTTACGGGTCCGGATGCTTCCGCTATATTGAAAAGCGGAAATTATAAGGACTTTGAATTAATTATGAAAGTACGAACCTCCCCCGGGGGAAAAGGATATATTGCTTTTCATACAAATCCGGAGGCAAGTAAAGGATATCGTATTTCCATCAACAATGACAGACAAGATCCGGTGTGGTGGAAAATGTCCGGCAGCCTGATATCGGTACGTAACCTCACCAAAAGCTTTGTAAAAGAAGAGGAATGGTTCCAAATGAATATTCGTGTAGACGGTCAAATGATTACAGCCTCAATCAACGGTGAACCCGTTATGGAATATACAGAACCGGCCAACCCTTATCGTACCTCAAAAAGCAAGGAAGTACTATTATCTGCCGGAACTTTTATTATCGAAAGTGAAGGACCCGGAAGAATCGAATTTGAATCAATCGAAGTACGGCCTTTTGAAAGTACGGCAGACATTCGGGAACAACAACGGAATGCTATCGATGAACAACAAGATGAAATCATTAAACTCCATCAAGCAGACTTCCCGGTATTGGACTATCATGTACACCTTAAAGGCGGACTTACTAAAGAAACAGCAGCCCGACAGTCCCGTAAATGGGGGATTAATTATGCCATAGCTCCCAATTGCGGGATCGGATTTCCGATCACCACCAATGAAGAAATATATGCTTTTCTGGATACAATGCGGACTCAACCTTTTATATTGGCCATGCAGGCAGAAGGACGTGAATGGCTGACCACTTTCTCACCCGAAGCACGGAATGAATTTGATTATGTTTTTACTGATGCATTGACATTTACTGATAACAAAGGAAGACGCACCCGACTATGGATCAAAGAAGAAACATGGATTGAAGACGAACAGCAATACATGGATATGATTGTAGATAAAATATGCGATGTTTTAAAAGAACCGGTTGATATTTATGTTAATCCCTGTTACTTGCCGGATGCCATGAGTGACCGATATGACGAATTTTGGACGGAAGCCCGGATGGACAGATTCGTAAAAGCATTGGCCGAGAGCGGAAAAGCGTTGGAGATTAACGAACTTTATTCCATTCCCAATAAAGCAATCATTATGAAAGCAAAAGAAGCGGGAGTGAAGTTTACCTTTGGAAGTAATAATGTTACACCGGAAGTCAGCAATCTCGAATACAGTATTCGTATGATGAAAGAATGCGAACTCACTGCCAACGATATGTACAAACCCAAAATAAAGATATAATCTCAAATAAAACAGCACTCCGGAATTACACATTAGAAAATTTCAGTTTTTTTCAATTGCAAAAGATTCTGTCGGCAGGGGCATCCGATAAGAATTCCGAAAGCTGTAAACTATCTTTTGCAATGCCATTATTTAATCGTCCGATGGCGTAATACTTTTCGCCGGCAAACGAATAATTTTTTACATTAAGGAAATTAGTTTCTTATAACAAGAAAAGTTACTTTATACGAAATCTCAATAAACATATAGCCAATCCCTAAAGGTGCCGGTTTTATCACACATTCGTGATAAAGTAAAATAAAAAGATGAGGCTGAAACAGCCTCATCTTTTTACCTCTTTAATTCATGTCTTTTCCGGATAACTTTATTTGTTACTGCATCGATTCCGGGAGCAGTATATTTTCATTCCGTTGTCCCGTAATACGTACAGGCTCTCTCAATGATTCCGGATACCGGAAATCTTCTACCTTCACATTTTTTACATTTTTCAATAAAAGAGCCGGCCCTTCCTCCGGGATAATAGTTACGTTTTGAAAATGAATTCCGTCCGATTCAGAGAGTTCGCCTCCAAACCGGGCGCTAATCACTGCATTTTCTACATTAATATTGGAAATATTCATTTCCGGAAGACCGTTAAAAAACAGCGCTCGGCGTGCATTCCGGGATACCAGGTCTTTTACATAAATATTTCGAAAAACGGGCGTTTCCTCCGTGACTTCCGGAATCGTTTCCTCTTCCGGAACTGTGTCTCCATCCTCCAATACTTCTACTGCAGACTTCCCCCCATAATACAAATCAAACAAAAAAGATTCGGTAGCAATATCAAACATATAAATATGACGTATGTATATATTTTCGACAATCCCTCCGCGGCCTCTTTTGCTCTTAAACCGCAATCCGACATCTGTTCCGAGGAATTGACAATTGGTAACCGAAATATTTTTAACACCGCCCGACATCTCACTGCCGACAACAAAACCTCCATGTCCATTGAAAACCTTACAATTATCCACAATGACATTCTCGGTTGGCCTGGCACGTGTTCTGCCTTCTTCATCTTTTCCCGATTTGATACAAATGGCATCATCCCCTACATCCAATATGGAATTGACCACAATGGCATTCTTGCATGATTCCAAGTCCAACCCGTCTCCATTTTGAGAATAGGACGGATTACGAATAAAAACATTATCTACAATGACATTTTCGCACATTAACGGATGAATATTCCATCCCGGAGAATTTTCAAACAAAACACCTTCTAACAATACATTTTTACAATTAATAAAACTGACCATTACCGGTCGTAAAAAGTCTTTAATGGAATCCCATTGGGCATCGGTCAGTCGTTGTCGGGGAACATTGAGGTTTGTTTCACTTAGAGCTTCTCCCCGGAGCGATTTCTCCGAAGGGAACCAATAAGAATCATTTTTCAATACACCTCCGGAAGCCACCACTTTTTTCCAATGGTTTTCCGTAACCTTTCCTCTTTTCAGAGGCCGCCAAGCTTGACCCGAACCATTTATGGAACCTTCTCCCGTGATCGCAATATTTTCTAAATCACGTCCCGAAATCGGAGATTGACAACGTCTTGTCTCCAACCCTTCAAAGTAGGTTTTAACCAACGGATAAGCATCGAAATCCGGAGTGAACAAAATTAAAGCTCCTTTTTCCAAATGCAAATTAATATTGGAACGGAATACAATCGGACCGGTAAACCAGACACCTTCCGGAACCATCAAAACACCACCTCCTGCTTCGGATAATGTATTCATTGCCTTATCAAAAGCTTCGGTATTTAGAAACCGACCGTCTCCTTTGCCTCCATAATCCAACAGGGAAACACTTCTTTCCGGGAAAACCGGCTTTTCGATACGGGCCATTTCAAATGGGAGATCGTCATACAAATATTCATATAAGTAGTCGGTCCTTTTTTCGGACCGACAACCTATAATCAACACACAAACGATGAAAAATATAATTTTTCTAAAAATAACCATTGTTTTTAATTATAATTATCCGATCAGTTATAACCTTCGTTCTGTTTAAATTCATCCTTATTTTGAATTACATCCAACAACGATTGAGGAACAGGTCTCAATACATGATACGATTGAATATTTTTCTTTGCATCCGGATTCCATAATTTAACATACTCAACCAACTTTCCGGTACGTTTCAAATCAAACCATCTCAACTGTTCTCCTCCCAATTCCCGGGCTCTTTCATCCAATATAAAATCAACAGTCAACTCCGATTGCGTAATTTCCATTTCACTTTCTTTACCCGGAAAAGCCCTTTTCCTTCGAAGTGTATTCATATATTGTAAAGCTTCCGATGCATTTGATTTCAAAGAAGCCTCGGCAACAATCAAATACATTTCTGCAATCCGAATGACAAAAGCATCTCGCGAACTGCGCACTTCATTGGCAGTTGCTCGGGTAGGATCCGCAAATTTATCCAGTTCAATATATTGTTTTGTATTTAAAACCACATCATGACCATTGGAATATACATCGGCAGCATCAAATAATTGATATTTTCCCGCTGCGGCAGCCCGTTGGGCAGGTGTAGCCACCGTATTGATTACATAAATGGCAGTATCTCCCACCGCCATTCGCGGATATCCTTTTCCATGCGCCTGTTCTACCTGTTTTTCATCATTAGCCAGCCAAACCTCTTTAAAGGTACCGGCATAACGTTGATCGGTTTCTTTATTAAACAATTGCGTATAACGCAATGAAGGCATATATCTGTTAAACGGACGACCGTTTAATACATCTCGGGTAAAACCGGGTTGATCATCATATTTCATCGCAAACATAAGATGAGCCTGATGTCCTCCATCCTTACGAAAAGAATTCGTTACCTGATAATCCGGAATATCTATTCCTATATTAAAATCTTTCGTATAATTCACAAACCAGACCGCCTCTTTATTCCGATTGCCATCGCTGTTATCCATACTCCATATAGAAGCATAATCATCTGCCAATACAAATCCGTAATCATTAATTACCTTTTTAGCCAAGGTGGCAGCCTCTGCATAATCATTCTCTTTTCCGGAAGAATTAATGTAGGAAGCACTTGCCCGAGTTAATAACACGCGGGCCTTAAACGCTTCGGCTGCCGCTTTGGTAACCCGTCCGTCATTCACCGATCCGGTTAAATTAGCGATTGCAATATCCAAATCGGTCATCATTTGTTCATAGAACTTCTCTACCGGTGTCCTATAAGCTGTTTCCTCTACTCCGGCCGTTGCCTCATCCGAAAAATGAACATTCCCCCATGTTTCTACAATATGCCAATAATAAAATGCTCTCAAAAACCGAACCTCTCCTTCCCGGGCTTTTCGATCCGATTCGGAAATATTGGCAGTAATGACATATTTCAATGCGGTGTTACAGTAATTGACTGCTGCATAGAAACGTTCCCAATACACCTTTATATTCGCATTGGTTCCATTAAAATCGGTAGGATGGTATTGAGCCAACGGGAAGTGAGTACAGCCGGCACCTGCCAGTATAAGATCGGTTCCCAAATCGGTCATGGCTGTTCCGCCTTCTTTTCCGTACCAAAAACGAACAGGGGTATAACAAGAATTAACCAATCCTTCAAACCCGTCCGGTGTATTAAAAAAAGGATCACCCGTAATTCCGCTCTTATTATTCTCGTCCAAAAAATCATCACACGAAACAAATAAGAAGACTGCAAGAAAGATATATATTGCTTTTTGAATATAAGTTTTCATACGTTATTATTTTATTTTTATTTTCTTATGGTCGTATGGAACTCTCGATGAAATTATTTAATCATCGCTTTTGGCGAAATATAGATTAAATAAATTTCATGTTGGTTTCATAATGAATAATATTAAAAATTTAAGTTAAGACCAAATACCAGTTCTTTACTCATGGGAAAAGACACCGAAGTGGAACCGTTCATGTTTCTTTCCGGATCAAAAGGTTTCAACTTACTGTCCGTAAACGTAAAATAATTCTTCAGGGTACCGTATATTCTCAAGGAACTGATTCCCAACCCTTTTGTCAAATGAGAAGGAATGGAATATCCCAACGTAATATCTCTTATTTTCCAAAAATCACCTTTTATATACGAAAGAGTAGAAAAATAGCTTGTCGAACCGGCATTTTTATTTTTATTGGGACGAGGATAAGCATTGGTTGGATTTTCCGGGGTCCAATAGTCTACCAATAAAGCATTTTCCAACCCGTCCGGCTTATAATTTCCCACCGCTTCGGTGCGTATCATTTGTCCGAATTTTCCATAAATAAATACATTGAGATCAAATCCTTTATACTCAAATCGGTTATTAAGACCAAAAGATAATTTAGGACGAGTGGTCCCTAAAATGCGTCGATCATCCGGGGTTACCTTTCCGTCCGCATTGTTCGTTTCTACGCGGATATCCCCGGGAAGTTGTCCGTTTTTGCCGGCTTCCTCTTCTTGACCCAATTGCCAAATACCGGTTTTTTTATAATCATACCACACTTGGATCGGTTCTCCCACAAACCAGCCGTTGGCTTCATCCCGAGTTACTCCGCTTGTTAATGAAACAATTTCTTCTTTATTATGTGAAAGCGTAATATCCGAATTCCACCGGAATTCACTTTGAGGAGATAAATTAACGGTTCTCAATGTCAATTCGATACCGGTATTACGTGTTTCTCCCACATTTACCATTGCCTTCAAAAAACCGGAAGTAGATGCCACTTGTCGTTCCATTAACAAATCTTTGGTATCGGCAATATAGAAATCGGCAGAACCCGAAATTCGTCCGTCCCAAAATCCGAAATCCAAACCGATATTATTGGTAGTGGTTGTTTCCCAAGTCAAATCCGGATTGGAAAGTTCAGCCGGAAAATAACCGTAGGCCGGACTTTCATCAAAAGCATACACCGATTGTCCCAGATTTCCTTGCGTTTGATAAGGAGAAATGGCACTGTTACCGGATTGGCCCCAACTCAAACGCAATTTAAGATCATACAACCATAAAGCATCTTGAAGAAAATTTTCCTCTTTCAATCTCCAACCCGCAGATACAGAAGGAAAATATCCCCATTTATTTCCCGGAGCCAAGGTAGAAGAACCGTCTGCCCGAAGCGAAGCGCTGAACAAATAACGCTCATTGAACTTATAATTAACACGTCCGAAGAAAGAAGCCATTTTGCTTTCCGACAAATTACTTCCTATTCCGTATTCGGAAGAATTGGTTCCCAGATTATAAAACTCATTATGGTAAGATACTTGTCCTTTTCCCATTGCACCATACGCTTCGTTCTTATTATAAATGGTACTGGTCCCTGCCAATGCCTGAACACTGTGCAGTCCGAAATCTTTAGTAAAATTCAACACATTCTCCCATGTATAATTAACCGAATTACCGGTACCCACAGAATTACTGCCATCCATCAACCCGTTACCGACTTCCACTCCCGAGGAAGACTGATTACCTCCTCCATCAATGGAATTTTTCCCGTAATACCAACCTCTTCTCGCATTGACAATATCCACTCCGATCGTAGTTTTAAAAAAGAAATTTTTATTGATTTTCCAATCCAGGTAACCGGTTCCGAACATTCTTCGTGTTTCTACATTATTGACATACATCCCCGCTTGTTCATCAGCCAGCGGACTCATTTGAGAAGGATATCCCGGAGCCGGATACAATATAAAATTTCCTTCATCATCATACGGTCTGCTGATAGGAACAATTTTATAAGCCATATTCAAAGGATCTCTTCGCTTATCATTATCTTTATAAGTATACAATATACTTGCACCCAATTTCACTGCAGAAGAAATGGAGTGATCTCCTCCGAGCCGGAAATTGATACGATCCTGCTTCTCATTCCGAATCAAACCGGTTTCCTGATTATACCCCAACGAAAACGTAACCGCTGTTTTATCATTTCCTCCGGCAATATTAATTTCATAATTTTGAACAAATCCGTTTTTTAACACTAAGTCACCCCAATCTGTAAAGTAACCTTTGTCAATATATTCCAATTCTTGAGGAGAAAATATTTTAGAATCGTCGGTCACTCCCGTCGTACGATAAGCTTCCCTTTTTAATGCAACATATTCGGAGCCGGTCATAATATCCGGTTGTCCGGTCACTCGGCGGTCGCCCCAATAACTGTTGAAAGATATTTTTGTTTTCCCGGCACTTCCTTTTTTAGTAGTTATCAAGATAACTCCATTCGCTCCACGTGTACCGTAAATCGCCGTAGAGGAAGCATCTTTCAGGATTTCCATGGATTCGATATCACTCGGATTAATATCGATTACCGAACCGTAAGAAATTCCGTCGACCAAAATAAGAGGAGCATTCGATGCATTCAACGAACGATTTCCGCGTAATGTAAAATTCAGTCCGCCTCCCACTTCTCCACTGGAGCGATTCATATCCAATCCGGCCACCTTTCCTTGCATGGCTTCCAACGCATTGGTAGTAGGAATTGCCGTAATATCCTGATTTTTCAGCGAGGAAATGGATCCGGTCAGGTCTCTTTTCTTTTGGACACCGTAACCGATTACGATTAACTCATCCAACTCATTTACATTTTCCTTTAAATTCACATCAATAACACGTTGAGAACCCACCGTTATTTCCTGAGGTACTGTACCGATATAAGAAAAGACTACGATGCTCCTTTCATCGGGAACATTGATTTCATACTTTCCATCTAAATCGGTTACCGTACCCAAACCGGTACCTTTAACCGTTACACTTACCCCAATGGCAGCATCTCCCGATTGTTCCGTCACCGTTCCTCTGATTTTCAATGGCTCTTGCGCAGACAAAGGCAAGAAGAATAAAGAAATCAGAACTGTCAAGAAAAGCCTTTTAGTTTTGGTAACCCCGATATAAAAATGATCGGCACTACGCTTTTTTCTGAGTTTTTGCATAATTTCTTAAGTTTAGATTTAACAATTAATAACACTATTCACTTCGGACCAATCTCTATAATAATATAAAGGTTTGGAGCAAAAATACATCCTGCAGACCGAAACGAATGGAGAGAAACCGGTTTTTAATGGTAGACAAATTGGTTTATATATAAAAAAAGCGATGCAGCTATATTTTCCAAGTTTAGTATATTTGTTCCGTTAATTATCGAAATTATATGAAGCAACTTTATCCCATCATAGTACTCCTCCTTTTTTTTGCGGGAATTTTATTTTTTGTAAGATATCGCTCCGACGTCAACCTAAAAAAAGTGCAAGAAATGGAAGAGCAACATACCCGGGAGTTAAAACAAAAAAAAGAAGCCGAAACAAAAGCTGTATTTGAACATATAAAATCAAAAGCCGATTCAGCACTTGTTTTTTGTAAAGAAAAACGATTTGACACTTCTTTTTGTATTTTGGTTGATTTTAAAGTTCATTCCGGAAAAGATCGCTTTTTTATCTGGGATTTCAAAAGCGATACCATTCTTTATGCCGGACTTTGTGCACATGGTTACGGGATGAACAGTACTTCTTCCCGACCGGTTTTCAGCAATGTTCCGGGCAGTTATTGTTCATCGTTGGGAAAATACAAAATCGGAGCCCGATATGTCAGTAATTGGGGAATCAAAATCGGCTACCTTTTGCATGGATTGGAAGAATCCAATAACAATGCGCTTAAAAGAAAAGTCGTAATTCATTCTTACGGATCCATTCCTTCCGGCGAAATTTATCCGACTCATTTACCTTTAGGTTACAGTCAAGGTTGTACAGTTATTTCGAATGAACTGATGCGTCAAGCAGATGAATTATTAAAAGAAGCAACCAAACCGGTATTATTATGGATTTATTATTAACAGGAAAGTTCATCCAATCCGGGAATAATCTTACTTAAAACGTATTACCGGACCCATAATTCCTTTTGATTGCCATTGTTTTAAAAGCGGATTATACTCTCTCCCCCAACCCACATTCCACTTCACTTTCTCCGAAGCATCAAATTGCAAATAAGTTCCGTATTCGGTTTTGGGAGAAAACATATATCCTCCATATTTCGAATTATAATTGGCATTGAATGAATATTGTCCAAATCCGACCAATTTCATCCAATTATTAAATTGATAGGAAATATTAAAATCAGCTACCACATTCCGATATCGGGCATACCATATATTATAATAAACCGCATGCATTCCCATCGACATTTTTAATTTATCCGTCGGTTCATACATAAACAGCAGTCCTCCCTTATTATACTGACCTATTCCCAAATTTTCACTATAGCCCACCAAAGAATAAGACATTTTATCTCCCCATTTTTTAGGGACCAAATCGATACCAAATGACGGCTTAAAATCAGGAAAAATAAAATCACTAAAAAACTCCAACGAATCTTTTTTCCATTGTGATTCGACATCGGTTACAGTAAGGGAATCTTCAATAACATTTAACGGAAGAGAACTTCCGTCAACAGACCTGCCGCCATCTTCATTTTCCAATGACTTAACCCCGGCGGTATCTTTTTTGATTTCTACTTGTGAATAAAGCATTAACCCATTCAATAAAAACAACATTATAACTACAACCCGATTAAACATTTTCATTATTTTAACAGATTATTAATGTGTATTCAATGAGTACAAATATACGATTTTATCCATCTTCCGAATTAAAGGTAAAATAAAATTAACATTCAGTTGATCCAAGAAAAGCCGTCCTGATGGGTTTGAACGGCTTTCCTTGGATGGATTTTACTTTTTTCCAA
>DAIQOU010000078.1:0-13226 GCA_036787725.1 Bacteroidales bacterium | reverse complement strand
CATAATCCGTTATTATTTAATTTCTTTTTCCTTTATTTAAGCAGTCAATTGTTTCGCTGCCCCACCCGTTTTTTTAGATCCAAGTAAGGTATAATTATTCTGCTCGGATATTCCTTTCCTAAAAATATCGTTTGAAAAGCCTGTTTTGTTTGGGTTTGACAAGACCAAATTCCCGGATAATTGGAATGAATATTATACTCCGGAAAATCAGACGAAGTTATATCTACACGCAGTCTGTTTCCCGGTTTTATTTCCCAAGTGATCGGTAATGTTTCTATCTCTAAAGCAATTCTCTCATTCGGTTTATATGTTTTTCGTTTTCCCCACCGGTCATTCCGATAAGCAAGAGCAGTAATTCCCGTTCTTATATTATAAGCCGATCCGTCGAGAAATACCTCGCTGACTTTGAATGTAATACTTGTATCCTCCACATCACTGCTCATGTATATGACGGCTTTAATCGGTCCGGCTATCGCCAACGGTTTCTTTAAGGGTTCCGAGAGGAAAAACAATACATCCTCCCGGTAACCGATTTCCGGCTGAAGTTTACTTCCTCGTCGTCCGGATGATGCAAATAATGTTTCACCACCCACCGAAAAAACAGGATTGTCCGGATCATAAACAAAACTGAGTTTTGATTCACCTGCTTTCCTGCCTAATGAAAGAGAATAAGCCTTTTCCATTTCTTTATCCGGCTTATCCGTCAAATAAAAAGAAAGTTCTCCATCGGGTTTCACCGGCCATTGCTCTTGGCAGATCCATTTGTCCGCACCGATAAAATACATTTGTACATTGCCTTCCGGAACATCTTCCTCCACTAACAACCGATAAAACCAATCGAATCGGTCTTTTGCAATATTCACATCCCCCACATGTTGAGGGCGGTGTATGTCCGGCGTAACCTGATAAAAGTGGTCCCAAGCTCCCACTATTAAGCGGCTCTTTCGCTTCGTTGAATCCGGTAATAATTCATATCCGAGGACCGTACCCTCCAAATGATGATCGAAAAGTCCGGCTACAATTGTCACCGGCACCCGTATTTTTGCCGGATTATTCTTTAATTGGCCCCATACCCCACTACTCCAATACGGATCGACGTAATCCGGACGGGTTATCCAATCTCGATACCATTTCAATTCTGTTCCCAACATCTTTATATCCATTTCGATTTGCGGCATAAATCTGTATTGATCATAATAAGGTTCATCCTTATCCCGGAACGGTTTATTTTTTATTTCACTTGCATTATCTATCGCCCAACTTGTAAGAATATCCTGACGAAACAAGCCGTCTTTATAAGCCGATAAATGGCGATCGATCCCATAATGTTCAAGATAAATTCCTTTGACTTTATCCGGCAATGAATCTGCAACAATCCAACACGTAAGAGCCGAGTAAGACACTCCAACCAATCCGATGCTTCCACACCATTTCCGGTTTGCAACCCAATTTACCAAAGCCAAACCGTCTTCACGTTCATAAATATTAGGTATATACGTACCCTCTGATCCTCCTGTCCCGCGACAACGCTGCCGAATAAACCCAATCCCCTTTCGGGCATACCGGCGAGCCGATTCGTTATCATCACTTCTTTCTTTTTTATTCACATAAGGAGTGCGCGTAATAATTACCGGCCAAGGTCCTTCTCCTTTGGGAAGATAAATTTCCGTAACCAGACCAAATCCTTCACCTCCCTTTACTACCGTATTTATATAACTATAATCATACATTACATCAGCGCCCTGTTTATCCGACACCGGATCACGTTGCGAAAAAGTTTGTACAAAACACAGCCACCCGATCGCTACGGCCGCCCATCTACATTTTTTCATCCGGTTCGTTATTGGTTCCGGTTTTCCACCGATAAGAATTGACAGACCGGGGAGCCAGCTCATGGGTAAATACCTTCCCTTCTATATTAACAGTTACCGTTTCAACCGCATCCTTATCATTCTGTACTACCAGTGCATATGACTTATCGGGATTTTCAAAAGCCGAAAAATAGATTTCCTCGGTATTGCGGGCCACACACTTAATTCGGTATGCTCCGGGTTTAATTACTTTCGACAAGTGTGCCATCGTATAATAATGACTGTTTCGGGTCAGGGTTTTATAGTCTTTCGAATCGATATCGATCATTCCCAAACAGATATTACATCCTCCCGGACGATCCGGGCCGTGTTTGTCATCCAATAAGTAATTCCACATAATAACCGCTTTATTAAAGTTATTAATTGTACCTAAACAAACTTCCCGCATGTTCCACATCAAATCTTCTCCAAAATCATACCCGGAACCCCACAATCCGATTGACATTTCAGTAAAATACAGATTTTTATCCGGACGCGCTTCCCGAATTCCGTACAATTCATTCTTATTTCCTCCATAAGCATGATATGCCGCACCATCGATGTACCGAGCTGCTTCCGGATCTTCATATATTTTCAGGGGATATTGTCCTTGGTCGGCATTTTCCGGTTTATTCATATCATAATTATAGTTGTGATCATAAATTATAATCTTTGTTTTAATATTTTCCCGAGCGAATGCCGGTCCCAATGCTTCTTTTATAAAATCTCTCTGTTCCTGCCATGTCATATACAAAGAAGCCGAGTTACCTCTATTTAACGGTTCATTCTGAATGGTAATGGCATCTATCGTAAACCCTTCTTTTTCCATCTCGCGGATATATTTTACAAAATAGGTTGCATAATCTGCGTAGCATTCAGGATTTAATTGACCGCTTGTCCATGAATCGTAAGGTTTTAAATCTTTCAGATTATTTACTTTCATCCACTTGGGACACGTCCAGGGAGACGCAAGGATTTTTACATCGGGATTAACAGTTCGTATTTCCCTGAGTATCGGGAAAAGGTCTCTTTTATCATATTCATGCATTTCAAAATGTTCTATTCCGGGAATATCACAATAGGTATATTCATCCAGCGAAAAATCCGAACATCCGATGGATATACGGATAAAACTGTATCCGTCTCCATTCTCGGGATCAAATGTTTCTTTCAATAATTTACTCCGATCCCCCGCATCCATTTTTAAAAGGTTATAACACGCGGAACCGGTCATGGCTCCTCCAAACCCATCCATCACCTGATACTTTTCGGCAGGATCGATCACGATAAGATTGTGCAACGGAATTTCTTCTGCCTGCGTAGTAACCGGCAAGGATTCGTGCTGCATCTCCCGACTTCTATCAGCAGTAGTAGTATATACATCGACGGTCGATTGCGTGGGCACGGTACATGACATGAAGAGCATTCCCACTATTGCCGTGATACAGATATTCTTTTTCATACGTTATTTTTTAACGACGGATACGACTGCATTATCATTACCCTCGGTAAGATCCAAAATGAAAACATAAGTTACATTTTCTTCCAACACTCTTCCTTCGTTCAGGCCCAAGTTACCGGCATCCCGCCCGTTCGTTTTATCTCCAATAAATATCAGCTCGTCCGCGGTTGATAAGGCGGTATGCGTAAATTCTCCACCCCAACCCTTTTGATGAAAGAATTTGAAGTTTATATTATCCGATTTCACCGTTTTATCGCCCACTACACTTATTTGATATTTCTTATCTCCCATCGGAACCATGCAAAGTGCTTTACCGGCATTCCATCCTACAGCATTTGTCGCAACAGAAGGTTTACCTATACCTTCTCCAATAATCCACACTGCTCCCGACCCGTCTGCCTGTAAAGAAGCCGGATTATTATCGGCATCCAATACTTCCATCTTCAAATATGTATGTTGCAAATCGGCTATCATACGATAATTTCCATCCGGAGCTGCAAACGTCAGTTTTCCTTTTGAATCTTTATAAAAAAAATCCGGATCTATCCACCAATTGTCAAAATCATTGAATCCTTCGACTTTTACCTCTTGTCCTTTTTTCAAATACAAATCGGCCTTGTAATTATTGTTATCTACTCTTTCCATCAATAAATCATTCACTGCATACGCAATGATAAACGGAGATGCCTCATAATTGAAAGTATTGAATGTTACGGTGTATTCGCCTGCAGCAAAATTCGAAAAAGGAATATTACCTGTCGAATGTTGAATAACAGCCTCATTTTCCCAACCGAAATTAATTTCGTTACCATAAGGTCCTGCAACAGGAGCTTTTATATAGCCGCTTATCTTTTGAGTAAAATTATCTGTTGCCTCATACTCATATAAACCGATGCGAGCCATACGATATTCCTCCTTTGCCGTTACCAATATCAGGTAAGGAAAATCGGGACGAATCAAAGGCAGATCATACATTTCTTCTTTAATCGCAAATTCTATGTTTTGCAATATAAGTTTAATTTTAGCCGTTCCATTAGGGATATTCTTATAATAAGGAATGAATATTTTTCCGGTATAATCACCATTGGTTTTAGTACGTATTACTGTCTCGGACACTTTATCCTCACTATAGTATAACTCTGCCTTGAGTGTAGAAAGAGGTATTTTATCATCGGAAACGGTTACCGTAAAAGGCAGACTATCGCCAAACATGGCTCCCGAAAAATCTGTTTTGGAATTAATCACAGGATTTCCTTTCGATTCTTCGTCATCATTACAAGCATTGAACGAAATCAATATTACAATAAGAAATACTATTAAATTATAATTGTTCATGATATTATTAATTTTATCGTTTATAAAAAACTATTGTTTCCAAATATAAGATACAATTGATTTTTCCGGGACATGAAAAGAAAAAGAGTTGGAACCGGATGCAACGGTTATATTTACGGCCTCTTGCGTATCATTTTGCATCACTACGGAAAAGCTGTTATCGGGGTTCTTAAAAGCAGCATAATACCATCCCGCAGCAATATAGCCGGTGACTTTAATTCTTTTGGCTCCCGGCTTAATTACCTTAGACAGGTGTCCCATGGTATAGTAGTGGCTGTTTTTCTTAACTCCGCTATAAGAAGAATTGACCGTAACAGCTCCCAAGCACGTATTACATCCTCCCGGACGGTTGGGACCGTGATTATTGTCCAGCATAAAGTTCCAGACCATGACGGCTTTACAATAATTATTTACGGTACCGATACCTACCTCACGCATATTCCACATCAGATCATCGGCAAAAGAATATCCGCTACCCCATTCACCTATCGATATCTCAGTAAAATATAAGCCTTTTCCGGGATTAGCATTATGAATATTCAACATTTCGTTTTTGTTTCCTCCATAAGCATGAAATGCTGCTCCATCAATATACCGGGAAGCTTCAGCATCAGCATATATCCGCAACGGATATGCTTCCTGCCCGGCTATATTATCATAATTGTAGTTATGATCATACACAATGATCTTCGTCCGAATATCGGCAGCTTGAAATGCAGGTCCCAAATGACCTTTGATGAAATCACGTTGTTCTTCCCAAGTCATATACAAGGATGCCGAATTACCCTTATTCAACGGTTCGTTCTGGATCGTAATTGAAGTGATATCAATCCCTTCCTCATTCATCGCCTGAATATATTTAACGAAATACATTGCATAATCGTTATAATAACCGGGATCTAACCGACCTCCCTTCCATGAATTATGAGGCTTTTTATCAATCAAATCATTCACTTTCATCCAAAGCGGACAAGTCCAGGGAGAAGCCATTATTTTCAGTTCGGGGTTTATGGCAAGTATCTCTTTCAGTACAGGTATGACATCTCGTTTATCATAAGCATGCAAGGCAAAATTCTCCAATCCCTTTTCATCACAATATGTATATTCGCCCAATGAAAAATCGGAACATCCCAAGGATATACGAATATAACTATACCCCATTCCCCCATCGGGATCAAACGTTTCTTTTAACAATTTCGATCGATTTTCAGCACTCATTTTTAACAAGTTGCAGCATGTTGATCCTGTTATGGCCGCCCCGAACCCCTCCATTTCCTGATAGGTGACAGTCGGGTCCAACGTGATTGTACGTGGTGACATACTTTCGGCAGTATTAAAAGAAACCGATACAGAGTCGAACAACCGGGTCTCATCTGCCGTTGTTACATATACAACAACATCCGATTTTTCTTCCGGCGGTTGGGGTGTCGGATCCGGTTCCGAACCATCTTCACTGCTACATGCAGTTCCTATAAATAAGAATAAGACAGACACTAAAAATATTATTTTATCCTTCATTCGTTTATTTTTTATCTTTTTTATTATGATTGCAGTAAACTTGCTTAACTCAATCCGGTCTCCTTCCATTATGAAAAACAAAAAAATCATTTCACAACATTCTTCCTACTCTTTTCAACAATTGTTTCCCGTTTCGCTTTCCATTATATCCTTATAAAGGAGTACCATGTTCCGGAGTTAACCAATGAAGCAAAATACTCCCTTATCATTCCGACTTCTCCTAATAACCGGGATTTTGTACCAAACCGGGATTTTTATCCATTTCTTCCCGCGGGATAGGTAATAAGATAGTTTGTTCGTTCAGTTGATATTTGAGAGGTAATCTCCCGGAATCTCTTAACGGCAAGGAATTGACCACTTCAATCACTTTATCATTCCGTACCAAATCAAACCAACGTTATCCTTCATAAGCCAGTTCCAAGCGTCGTTCCTTTAAAACGGCTTCTTTCATTTTTTCCGGAGATGCCGCTATGTCGGTTGAGAGATCCGGTAATCCCACACGCTTGCGAATACGGTTTACTAAAGCGGCTGCATTTATTAAGTCTCCGGTAGCCACACAAGCTTCTGCCTTTAAGAGTAAAATATCGGCCAAACGCAATTTGATGATGCTATTATATCTCGAACGGGTTTTATACATAAACGGATAATGATCGGAGGGATAGTAAATGCTCCAAGAAGGTTGTCCCCATACAACGGATTCATTCATTCGGATAAGATCTCCTTCCTCTTCAAATGCTTTGATAAGATCTCGTGCAGGTGTGATCCATTTGGCCCAATTGTATGTACTGCTCGGATCGCAAAGATCTATTCCGAACATCCAAGTAACCCAATTTCCGCTACCTTGCGGATAAGTGACTTCAAAGATCGATTCCGTCGTATTTCGAAAGTTAACATCGGTTTTATTCTCATTCACCGAAAATAAATCGGAATAGTTGTCTACAAGAGCAAATCCGTCCGCCTCGACTGCATTACAAAACCGGATCGTTTTGTCGTAATCTCTCACCGGCTTTTCCGCATACACTTTAGCAAGCAGGGATTTTGCTACCGATTTGCTCAATTTGAATTTATTGGTTATATCTACCGGCGGTGCGTCGGTTTCAGCCTCGGTCAAGTCCTGAATTATTTGAGCATATACTTCCTCTATCGGCTTACGTTCCGGAAATAACAATGGATATATTTCCTCAATATTCTCTACTGTAATTTGGGGAGTTTCTTCAATGAGAATAGGCACATCTCCCCATAAACGAACCATTTCGAACATCATCCATGCTCTTACGATTTTAGCCTCGGCCTTCCATCTTTTCCTTTCTTCAGTTGTTAAAGCCGGATCGGGTACCCGATCAACATTACATATAATACGATTGGCTGTATTGATATTTTCAAGAAACACTTGCCAATCGCGAAGGATAATCGTATTATCTCCGTCTTGTCCATGCGTTTCCAACGAGACGATTCCCGTACTTGTACCTCCGGCATAAGCATTATCGGCCCTCACGTCTGCATACTGCATATAATCCATATGCCATTTTTCCTGAGTATTATTGCCCTGAAGGATAGTATACATCCCATCGTATTGAGTTTGCATTTCTGCTTTTGTCGCATATTTTATTGAGTCTCCTTTTTCTTGTCCCAATATAACTTCGCTGTAAGTCGAAATAGGATCTTTATTCAAATCACACGATACTGTCAAAACAGATAAGCCGACCACCGTATATATAAATATCTTTTTCATTCGTTTATTTTTTTATTATTTTGGTATGAAACCTGCCTTCTTTTGGAGCTTCCGTATACAGGTTTCATAAGTGTTTTTTATTAAAATTCAACATTTAAACCGAATATAAATGTCTTCACTTGCGGATAGGTTCCCCAATCGATGCCCTGTATGCGAGCATCTCCTCCCCACTGGTTTACTTCGGGATCAAATCCCGAATAATCTGTGATTGTAAATAAATTCTGTGCAGTAATATAAGGTTGTATTTTATATATTCCCAACTGTTTCAGTTTATGCGATGCTACATTATAAGACAAAGTCACGGCTTTTAACCGAATATAAGAACCGTCTTCGATCCATCGTGTAGAAGCTTTGATATTATCGGTACTTGAAGTCGCCCTCGGCATATTCGTAATTTGCCCGGGTATCTTCCAACGGTCAAGCACTTTTGTCGACTGATTGCGAGTGGCATACATTCCTTCTGTTTCAATACGCGACGCATTGTAAATATCATTGCCGTACGATCCGGTAATAAATAAGTTAAGATTGAAATTTTTGAATGAAAAGTTGTTTGTCAAACCAAATGTAAAATCGGGATTGGGGTCACCGATATACGTTTTATCGTCCGGCGATATTTTACCATTCTCATCCAAATCCCGGTATATGATATTTCCGGTCTCGGGATCAACCCCATCGTTTATGAATCCCCAGAATTTTCCCAAAGGCTGTCCTTCAGCCATTCGTACCACTTTTTCATTTGTTCCTTCCGAGGTAGCAGCATAGTAATAAACTTTTTGCAAGCTCAGTTTTGTTACTTTGTTCCTATTGAATGAAATATTAAACTGTGTATCCCATAAAAATTCTCCTGTTAAGTTGCGGCTGTCAACCGAAAATTCCAAGCCTTTATTTTCCATTTCACCTTCGTTGCGGTAAATATTCGGGATGGAGGATGTGGCCGGTAAAGGTACATCCATCAATAAGTCTTTTGTCTTTTTATAATATGCATCAGCAGTAAATGTCACCCGGTTTTTAAAAACAGTGAGATCAAGTCCCACATTGGTTTGCGTCGTTGTTTCCCAAGTCAGGTCGGGATTGGAAAAACTGGAGGGTTTCAATGTTATCATAGCATTAGCCAATCCTTCTTTCCACCAATCCTGACGTGTTATATTGTACCGTTGCAAATAGCCGTAGTCGGAAATACCGGCTTGATTTCCGGTTTGTCCCCATCCTCCTCTGATTTTAAAGTCATCCATCCAATCGGAGAATCTTTGCATAAACGGTTCGGCCGACATTCTCCATCCGGCAGAAAAAGAAGGAAAATAACCCCACTTTTTTCCGGGAGCGAGTTTGGAAGATCCATCCGCCCTGAAATTGGCTGTAAGTAAATATTTACTTTCATAATTGTAGGATATACGTCCCAAATAGGACATAATAGCCCAATCGGAGGCAGTGGTTCCGTTGGCTTGAGACACCTTATTTCCGGCATTCAATGTTTTGATATCAGAACCCATAAAATGAGTTGCGGTCTGATAACTTTGATCCCATTTAGAGGTGGTTCCGGAAGTTCCGCCCAATAAGGAAAAATTATGTTTCCCCACTTTTTTGTCATAAGTCAAGATATTATCAAAAATAAGGATTGTACTTAATGACCGTGTATCTTCGGCTCTTCCGTATTGTTCACGTCCATAACTTGTAGCAGTAGGGTCCAACCACGTTGTCATTTTATAATAGACTCTATCCATTGTCACACTCGATTTGAATTTCAATTCCGGAGTAAATGTAATCAATGCGGAACCACTCCCGGTGAAACGATTATTTTCGGTTTTATTATCAGCCGTACGGGACATATTTTCGACCGGATGCGTAAGATTCGCTCCATAAAAATTATTATAATACCAACCTTCATGTCCCTCTGTATTATCCCAAATAGGAGCATATTTGGGTGTCCCGATAACAGAAAGAACTACGCCGGCCCTATTGGCTCCCTGTCCCGATATTATACCATTGGAAGAATAATCGGAATAGGCCAGGTTAGCGTTGAATGTCAACCATTTTTTTACCTGATTCTCGAAGTTAGATCGAAAATTATAACGTTCAAAAAAAGCTACTTTTATTACACCTTTATCCCGGGTATATCCGCCGGAAATATGATATTTCATTTTGTCCGTGGAATTCGATATCGACACTTGGTAGTTTTGATTCGTTCCGGTATGAAATGTTTCATTAAACCAATTGGTTTGATCAGTTAACCCATCCGGCAATTTTATCAATCCGACTTCATCCATTAATTCTTTATACTGAGCTGTATTCAAGGATTCCATGGTTTTAGCAACGTTAGATACTCCTATATAAGAATTAAACGATATTTTTGCATCTCCCGCCACTCCTCTCTTAGTAGTAATAATTACCACTCCGTTTGCAGCCCTTGAACCGTATATAGCAGCTGAAGAGGCATCTTTTAATATTTGCATTGATTCTATATCCGTCGGAGCGATCGAGCCGATATCGGTTGTAGGAACTCCATCCACCACATACAAAGGGTCATTACTTGCACTGATGGATGTATTCCCGCGGATTCTGACTACCATACCTGCTCCGGGGAGTCCGCTGGGTTGGATAACCTGTACTCCGGCTGCTTTACCTTGTATGGCAGCAGCAGCAGATATTACCGGTCTTTCCGACAAGCTTTTGGTATCCACAGAAGATACGGCCGTAGTTACATCTCCCCGCCTTTGAGTTCCGTATCCGATCACCACCACTTCATCCAATAATTTGTTGGCTTCTTTTAACCGAATTTCCATTTTTGAGCCTGTCACTTGGACTTCCACCGTTTCGAAGCCAAGGTAGGATACAGAGAGTAAGGCTCCCGCAGGGATATTATTCAGAGAAAAGTTTCCGTCCATATCGGTTACGGTTCCCTTAGCTGTTCCTTTGTGCATAACGGACACTCCGACCAGCGGTTCTCCGGTAGCTTCATCCGTCACGATACCGTTAATTTGCAAATTATTTTGTGCTTTGACAGGCCCGGCCATCAAAAAGACAAATAATAAGCATACATTAAAAATGAAATGTTTTTTTAAAACGCAATGCTTCATTAATTTCATGATATTAAAATATTAAAACAATAAATAATCTTGAAGAATCTGTATGCAAACCCGACATTTACCGGCAAGCGAAGAAAAGGTTAACAAATCCTTACAGATCCAAAATTAGGGAGCTAAAATACCCGGTACTTATTTTTCACAAAAAAAGTAATCTGACCAATTCATAATCAATTATAAATCAACCAATTAATTAGACTTAAAATAAAAAAAAAGTAATGTTTTATGAATATATATTATTCATTTTTCTTGCGAAAAGTTCCAATCTCTTTAATCATTTCCTCAAAATCATCCCGTGATACAGCCAATTTATTCCTTACATTTGTCTGATAATTATAAACGGTTCTCAATGAATAACGCAGAAAGTTAGCAATCTTCTCATTATCGGTTATTCCTAAACGTATCAAAGCAAAAATACGGAGTTTTGTATTTAATAACTCCCCTTGTTTGAGTAAAATTTGTTCTTCCGGTATCAGCAATTTATTAAAATCATCTACAAATGAAGGATATATTTTCAAAAATATAGTATCGAAATTGAGGTACAATTCTTCCACTTCATCTTCTACTACCGTATTGGATTTCAGCATTCCGAATAACTCTTCCATCCGGTGATTGGTCGCCTTTTTATACAAGGATTTTCGATAATTTTCAAGCTTATCAATATAAGTAGAACACAAGTTGAAAAAATGAGCAATATATTCTTCTTTTATATGATTCGCCTCCTGCAAATCAGAATTAGCGTTGTTCAGGTCCTGAATTAACTTATTCAACTGTTGATTGGTTAAAAACAATTCTTTTCTGGTTTGAGCCAACCTTTTCATTTGCTTATATACATACACGATCCCTATCGCTAAACATACGGATAAAATACTGATTAATATAAGATACGACTGAAGCTCCGATTTTTGTTTTCGTTCTTTTTCCTGATAAGAAGCATTGATAATAGGATAAAAAGCCGATCCTTCCATCGTCCGATAACGTACATTACAAAAAACGGCATCTTCTATAGCTGCTTTCATAAATATAAATGCCCGATCTATGTCTCCCATTTCATGATAAGTCAGAGCTAAGCTTTGCATCGAAGCATTATCTTTTATGCAATTCTCAATATCGGTAATGGCAGAGATAGTAAAATATTTTTTTTGCAATTCGATGTTTTTCTCTCCTTTATACATATGTCCCAGCAAATAAGCGATGAGCCCTCGATCCGCATTTTTATCTGTAGTTTTATCCAACAAATCAAGAAGGAGTTGTTCCGCTTCGACTATATTCCCGGCATAAAGGGTTTTAGCAGCATAGACAATATTATACCTCAATGATGCGGTATCCAATAAAGACAATAATGAATCCCTGTAAATTTCACTCTGTCGATAATAATTATAATCATTATTACTTTGCCCGTAATGACTATAAAATGAACCATACGAATCGTAATAAGCCGACAACTGTTTTTTTGACAACCGGTTTTGATCAATATTATCCAAAATATTTTTCGCTTCAATATACATTCCTTTAGAAGAATACAACCAAACCAGTTGAATGTCGGTCTCATCCCTTAAATCTTCTCTTCCCGATTTTTCAGCTATATCCAAATTTTTCCGTAAATAGTATACCGCAGAATCCGTCTTGTATTTCTTATATTCTTCATAAAGTTTATAATTGAGATTACAGTTTTGTTCGAGCGTCAATTGATCCAAGGACAACATTTGTTTTATACCGGTGATTCTTTGCTCCTTTTCTGCAATATAATATTCTTTATTATCCATTACCTTCTTTAATCTTACAGACAAAGAATCATTTACGTTTGCAGTAAAAATATTACTTGGGGCAATAATAAGTAATAATGTTACAACCAACATTTTTCTCATGCTATCAGTTCATTTTATGTGATATTATAATACAAAGAAAATAAAAGATTTGGTCTAAATAATAAATATGGCAATTTATTTGAGGGTATCCCCCGGGAAACTTTCCCGTTTGAATCTTCCTCACTGCACAAATATCATCCGCCCATATATTCCATCAAATTTATCTGTTATTACAAAATAATTATTATCTCGGATAGGTGTTGCCCTCTTTTGAGATAAAGGAAGAGGAAGGATTTCCGTTAAAATTTCCTCCAGAAAAGGCATTTACCTTTTTATATTCGAGTTGTTTCATCTTAGAAAATGTATAAATTTTGATCCGTGTTTTTATCTAAATTCATATTAAAATAATATTTTCTGCATACAAATAGACTCCGGCATATT
>DAIQOU010000526.1:0-3566 GCA_036787725.1 Bacteroidales bacterium | reverse complement strand
GGAAGATATTGCCGGAATTGTCTTTTCGTCCCATGATTGCCATGCTCAGCATTAATAGTCACGAGTATAATTTTCAACCGGCATTCTGGGATGGACCAACCAACTATCGGACCGATCGGGAAGCCAATGCCGGTTATTACGGATGGAAACAGTATCAGGCCGACGGCGTGTTCAATTATATCAAGTCGTTTGCGGGCAAACACAACCTGAACGCTATGGCCGGTACTTCAATCTTCAAACGGACTCAGACAAAACTGGAAGCAGCCGGTAAGGGAGCTTCTACGGATTTGGTACATACGCTGAATGCGTCCAGTGTACCTACCCGGGCATGGGGAGAGATAAAAGACCATAATATGTTGGGATTCTTCGGCCGTGTGGTATATGATTTTGAAGATCGATATATTTTGTCTCTGACCGCGCGTTATGACGGTTCCTCCAACTTGGGAGACGACAGCAAATGGGGATTCTTCCCCGGTGTATCCGGCGGTTGGCATGTGGATAAAGAAAATTTCTGGTCGTCTTTTATGCCCGATAAACTGATGCGCCTGAAATTGAGGGCCAGCTACGGTGTAAATGGTAATATCTCGGGATTGGGAGAATACCAGGCTCAAGGAGAGTATGGAGTGGGATCCAAATACTTGAGCAGCGGAGGTATTGTAATGACAATCATGGCGAATGAAACCTTGGCTTGGGAAGAGTCAAAAACTTTTGACATCGGTACGGACATCTTTTTATTTGATAACCGGATCGGTATTGTTTTCGACTACTTCAATCGAATAACCGATAATTTGTTGGCCAGACGTGCGCTGCCTCATTCTACCGGTATGAATAATATTCTTACCAACCTGGGACGTTTGCAAAACAGGGGAGTGGAACTGGAACTGACTGCAAATGTACTTCCTCCTTCAAGTCCTTTACAATGGAAAATAGGATTTAATGCTTCTAAGGTCACAAACAAGATACTGAAATTGCCTGATAATGGAGAAGAAAATAATCGTCAGGGAGGCGAATTCATATGGGATGCCAAATTGGGAACGCATACTTGGCAGGGAGGTTTGCAAGAAGGCGGGCGAATGGGCGATTTGTTTGCTTACAAAATGATTGGTGTATATGCTACCGATGCAGAAGCACAAGCGGCCGGTCAACCCATCGATAATGTAATTACACATCCGGATAAGACAAAATACGGAGGAGATGCCATTTGGCAGGATACGGACGGTAATGGTATTATTGATAGTAAAGACCGTGTGTATGTGGGCAATATTTATCCGGATTGGACCGGTGGTTTCTCTACTTCTTTGGCGTATAAAGATTTTGATCTGTATTGTCGTTTTGACTTTACAACAGGACATACTATTTATAACTTTGCTAAAGGGTTTCTGGATTACAACTGGCAAGGGGATAACAATACCACGATGGATATCGTAAAATATGCATGGAAGGAACAGGGGGATATCGCTAAAATGCCTCGCCATTACTGGCATGGGGATCGGGGACAACAGAATGCCATCCGCGGAAGCTCCCTTTATCATGAAAAAGGAGACTTCTTAGCCGTTCGTGAATTATCGCTTAGCTATACCGTGCCTCGCGAGTTGGTTAATAAAACCCGATTAGGAGGCCTTCGATTTACTGTTACGGGTAATAACCTGCATTATTTTACCAATTATAAGGGATTGAACCCGGAAGACGGAGGTACCGATGGAGGACGATATGCCATGCCGAGGAATATTATATTTAGTGCCAATGTATCATTTTAATAATAAGTGGAACCATGAAAATCAAAAATAGAATTCATAAAGCAATATTTTTGCTGATATCGTTACTGATGCTCGGGTCTTGCGACTATTTGGATGTTAAACCGATCAGTTTTATCACAAATGCTTCTTTCTGGCAAACGGAAGACGATGTAAACGGAGCGCTTACCGGTATGTATGTACAACTTCGGGGAGCTGCCGAACATGATTTGTATGTGTTGGGCGAGGCGCGTAGCGAGATGCTTACGGTAGGTATCGGAGGTACGGGCGGATACGATGTGTATTATCACAACACATTAACTCAGGCCAATATGCCTATCTCCTGGATAAGGTATTATCAGTTGATCAATACTTGTAATCTTATTTTGAAGTATGCTCCCGGAGTTACGTTTAAATTGGAAGAGAACCGGAATAAAGCGCTTGCTCAAGCATATACCACGCGTGCATTTGCCTACTTTGTGATGACTCGCACGTGGGGCGATTTGATTAAGCATACCGATGCGATAGAAAGTACCAATATAGAAGTGTTGTATAAAGAAAGAGTATCCCAAACGGAGATATTCCAATTGATAAAAGACGACATTGAAGCGGCGTTGTCTCTCTATTCGAACAATGACTACGGAACACAACGGGCGTTGTGGTCCAAACCGGCAACGCTTGCTTTGAAAGCGGAAGTATATTTATGGACGGGAAAGAAACTGACCGGAGGAAATAACGATTTTACGACTGCCCTGAATGCATTGAATGATATAGGTACCGGTAATTTGAAATTGATTCCGGATTTCAGTGATATATTTACATATGATAATAAGGGAAATGAAGAAGTGTTGATGTGTTCGCAACACAAGGATCTGGAGTCGGGTACAAATTATTTTAAGTACATGTGGATTCACGGAAGCGCCGTACCGGCCGATCTGGATGAAGAGACCAAGGCTATTCTTTATCCGATCGGACAAGGACAAGGTATTATTGTGGCTTCCGAAGAAGTTCGTAAACAATACCATCCGGACGATACACGCAGAAATAAAACTTTCCTGGAGATATTTACTAAAGATGAAGAAGGCGACGAGAAATTTTATGTCAGCGTTATTCTGAAATGCCCCGGCTTGGTGCGTGACGGAAACCGATTATTCTTGGATGATATTATTCTGTATCGATATGCCGATGTTCTGTTGATGAAAGCCGAAGCTAAAAATGCCTTGGGACAAGATCCTTCGGGCGAAATAAACGAAGTAAGAAAACGCGCTTATGCCGATAAATACGAAAATCATAAGTATGTAAACAGTACAAAGGAAAAAAATGATGAGGCAATACTGAAAGAACGTTTGTTGGAACTGGCGTTCGAAGGAAAACGCTGGTGGGATTTGGTACGCTTTGATAAAGCATTCGACTTGGTTCCTTCTCTGAAGGATAAAAGAGGACAGGATTATTTGATGCTTTTCCCGCTTCCTCTCTCCACGTTGAGTTTGGAACCCAAAGTGGAACAGAATCCCGGATGGGACAAATAGTCCCTGCATTATCAGAAGAAAGTCTGAGTATATGACAGCCCTATACCGATACCGGCCCGTTACATCGCATGCCCTCAGTCACGGAGGGACGAGACAATGCATAACCGACGGTGAAGCAAGGCGTAACCGTCGGAAGTACGGGGAGGGCGGGCTTTCTCGGGTCGCAGGACCGACCGGCTGTAGGAAGCAAAGCTTTCCGGGCGTCCTAAGGCCGATAACCGGCAAGTCTTGAAAAGTGCGTTTAAGCGAGGGCTGCGGGCAAGCTTTGCTTGCATATAGTCGAGCGCAGCACTTTCAACGGAGT
>DAIQOU010000525.1:0-3567 GCA_036787725.1 Bacteroidales bacterium | reverse complement strand
ACCCGCTTCTTATTTATAATCTTTGATACCTTTTATATATATATGGGTTTCACAGTTCTTACTATTTATTCAATAGGATTAGAAATTTATATCCAATCCGAGAGAGACAGATTTCATAAGAGGATATTTTGCTCCGGTAGCAGTATCCACTTCCGGATCCCATAATTTGAAGTCGGAAATAGTCAATAGGTTATTTCCTCTCAAATAAAGGCGAAGATTGGCCAAACCCCATTTTCCTATCCTGTTTTTAGGTAAAGAATATCCCAGTTCGATATCTTTCATACGTACCATACTCATATTTCGCAGCCACCAGGTCGATTGCTGGTTATTGTTATCGTTTTTGGAAAGGGAAGCACGCGGATAGAAAACATCTTGGCTCGGATTATCTACGGTCCAACGATCGTTGTAGTTTGTTAAGAAATTACCCATTCCATTGGCCGAAGGAAAGAAATTCTCGCTCCCGATAAATCGGTAGGTGCGTCCGTTGCCTTGAAAGAAAAAGCTGAAATCCCAGTTTCTAAAGCCTACATTGGCTCCCAATCCGTATACCAATTGAGGGTCCCATGTTCCGCCGACTGCTCTTTTATCCAATGGGGTAATTACTCCATCTTCATCTATATCCACATATTTGATATCTCCCGGACGAAGTTTGCTTGTAAATGTCTGATTGGGGATACCCTCTTTCAATATTCCGTTTTCCACATCCGCAAAGTCGTCTTCCGTAAACAGACGTTCTGCTACCAAGCCGAATAATTGTCCTACCGATCTTCCTGTTTGAGAACGTTGAGTACCGATTACCCCCGGTGCTTCATCTATTTCTTTTATTTCATTCACCGCGTAGGTCATACTTCCTCTTACATTGAAACGCCAATCATTATTGATGATTTTATTGTAAATCAATGAAATATCGATTCCTTTATTATCCACTTTTCCGAAGTTGGCCCAAGGAGTATTTATAAACCCGGCTGCTGTGGGAATCGTGTTCCGTTTCATAAAGATATCTTTGCGATGTTCTTTAAATAAATCCACCTGCAGTTCCAATTCATTCCAAAGACCCACTTCAACACCAACATTCATCTTTTCTACGGTTTCCCATTTCAGATTGGTGACTCCGAATTCTCCTTCCCGGAATCCTTTTCTCTCAAAATCTTTGTTTATTCCCCAACGGTATCCGTCGTTTTCTTCAATGGTAGAAATATAAGCGAAACGTCGTCCGTCCAGATTATCGTTTCCGACCAAACCGAATGAACCTCTGAACTTGATCTTGGAGAATGTGTTTTTTAAAGGTTCCATAAAGGATTCTTCCGACAAATACCATCCCAACGCAAAGGAGGGAAAGAATCCGTATCGATGATCTTTTGCAAAGTTCTCCGAACCGTTATATCCGAAATTAAACTCGGCAATATAACGGTAATCAAAAGAATAAGAGAAACGTCCGGCAATTCCCTGATTACGATACGGGACTGCATCTCCGTTATCAAAATCCCGTTGGTTGTATAAGAACATGGCATCTATTGCATGCTTGCCAAACATTTGGTTATAGGTCAGGTTACCTTCGAAATAAGTGCTTTTATTTCCCCAATCGCTTTTCTTTTCTGTTGCCAAGAATTCGGATCCCCGTTGATACGGTGATCCCAAGTTAAGTGTTCCGTCTTCATTTCTGCTTGTTGCCGGAGCATAGAGTGTTAAATCTCTTTTTCGTTCAACCCATGATTTGGACCAGCGGTCGAAAGAAAAGATTCCTTTGACTTTCAATCCCGGCAGAATAAACTTCAAGTCTTGTTCCAGACCAAAAGTAGATTCTATCTTACTGCTGCTGGATCTGGTAAAACCTTCTTGTGTAGTTTGGGCCCATGGATTGCGGCGATTGGGAATGGAGGGTATTTCTCCGGAGGAGTAAATGGTGGGATGAACATACGGAGGCGTTTCGAATGCTCCGCCGAATAAATCACTTGAATTGGCACGCGGTCCTACCGTTTCTTGCAAATATCCGCCGATTCCTACACGTAAGAGGGTAGAAGTAGTGATATTCACATCTACGTTCGAACGTAGATTATATTTATTAAGTCTTAAGCTCGAATCCCACGTTTGACTTTTATCGCGGGTAATAATGCCGTTTTCCCCGTAATAAGAACCCACTACTGCATACCGTAAGAGGTTGCTTCCGCCGCTTACCGTAATATTGGCTCGTTGGTTGGAGGCATGGTCTTTCGATATGGCATCTATCCAGTTCACATCGGGATATAATTCCGGATCTACCCGGTCACGGTATTTTGCGATCAATTCGGGACCGTATAAAGCAGACATGTTGTTATCGGCACGTATTTCATCCACTAATGATAAATAGTCTGCCGAGCCTATATATTCCGGTAATTTGACCGGTCTGGTAAAGCCTTGTTCAAAGTGAATATTTACGGCCGGCTTTCCGATATCCCCGCGTTTGGTATTTATTAAGATAACCCCGTTTGCTCCTCGTACTCCATACACCGCACTGGCTGCCGCATCTTTCAATACAGAAAAAGATTCTATTTCGGCAGGATCCATATCGTCTAATGTACGTTCGATTCCGTCTACCAATATCAACGGACTGCGACTGTTGTTTTGAAAAGTAGAAATACCCCTTATCCAGAAATGGGACCCGTCGCTTCCCGGTTCTCCCGTACGTTGAACTCCTATTATTCCGGCAAGCTGACCCGCTAAGTTATTGCTCACGGCGCGAGTCGATCCTTGGAGTCGTTGCGGTTCGATAGTTGTAATGGAACCGACTACCGATGCTTTTTTCTGTGTTCCGTATCCTACCACTACCACTTCTTCCAATTGGCTGACCGCCTCTTTCATGACAATGTTAATAATTCTTTGATTATTAACTTCCTCTTCTTTGGAGACAAATCCTACGTAACGATATTCCAAAACCGTTTTCTTATCGGGGACGGCTATTGAATATACTCCGTCAAAATCGGTAACGGCTGCTCGGGAAGTTCCTTTAGCGGTTACGGATACACCGATAAGAGGTTCTCCTTTTTCATCCGTTACTTGTCCCGTTATTCTGATTTTGTCATTTTCGGGATTTTGTTGATTTTGCTTTCCGGATGTTGACTCTTCTCCAAAAAGAGATATTTGCCTGCCGACAATATGATAAGTAATATCGGTATCAGATAAAATTTTGTCCAGGATAGCAGTGATATTCTCATTCCTAACCCGGAGGTTCGTACTGATCCGATTCAGTTCAGACTCCAATTCATCGGATACAATAAATACATAATCGGATTGTTTTTCAATCTCTGAAATAATCTGTTTCAGATTGGTATTGTTTATGTTTAATGATATACTTGTTGTTTGAGAGTACAGGTCATTTGCCTGTACCGAGAAGACATAAACAAAGAGTAATAAGAGTGAAACTTTCATAATTTTTGAAATCCGACTCTCTTTTTTCAAGAAGAATCGTTTAAGGTTACATTTTTCTTTCATACATTTGAAAATAGATTTAGTTATACATTGTTGGAATTTTGTAAATTGAATCTTCTAATCGGGCAATACGCCAATATTGTCCGATTTTTTTGTTTTTCA
>DAIQOU010000524.1:0-3569 GCA_036787725.1 Bacteroidales bacterium | reverse complement strand
TCATTCCTCTTTTTTTCATTTATATAAACCCGTCACCAAATTTCATTTTGGCATCGGTTACGAATTGTTTGATTCGTTGTTCTTCCGATTTTTTACAAATCATCAATACATTGTCCGATTCGGCGACGATGTAATCGCTCAACCCTTGTATTACGGCTAATTTTCCGTCTGATAAAGTAACAATGTTCCCATGACTTTCGTAAAACAGGGACTGGCATTTCAATGTGGAATTAAGTGAATTATCTTTTTCTGCCAAGTCATATAAGGAGCCCCATGTTCCCAAATCCGACCAACCGAAATCGGCAATCAGCATATATACATTATCCGCTTTTTCCATGATTCCGTAATCGATGGAAATATTCTGGCACATCGGATATTGTTCATTGATGAAAGCTTTTTCTTCCGGTGTGTTGAACTTATCCAATCCTTGATTAAAACGCGTGGTAATATCCGGCAAATAAGTCCTGAATGCAGTCAGAATGGTTTGTACATTCCAAAGAAAAATCCCGGAGTTCCAATAAAATTCGCCGCTTTTGAGAAACACTTTGGCCAATTCCAAATTGGGTTTTTCCGTAAAAGCCTTCACTTTTTGCACTTTGTCGGACTCATTGTCTTCTGTCTGAATATATCCATAACCGGTTTCGGGGCGTGAAGGCTTTACTCCCAATGTGAGCAATCCGGGATATATTCTTACGAAGTTCAGTCCGGTTTGTATATTGGTTAAAAACTGCTCCTCTTTCAGGATCAAATGATCTGCAGGGGTAACCACAATATTGGCATTCGGATTAATGGCATTGATATGATAAGCTGCATAGGCAATGCAAGGAGCTGTATTTCTTCTTGTCGGTTCGCCCAAAATTTGATTGGGACTCAACTCGGGCAATTGTTCCAACACCAGATCGGAATACAGTTCGTTAGTTGCAATATAAATATTTTCTACAGGAATGATTTGTTTGAAACGGTCGAATGTTTGTTGCAATAATGATCGTCCCGTCCCGAAAAAATCCAAAAACTGTTTAGGCATGGTTTCACGGCTGAAAGGCCAAAAACGACTGCCGATACCGCCTCCCATGATAACGCAATAATTATTTCTCATGATAACTTGATGTTTATTTTCGAAATATACAAAAAAAATTAAAACAGTCTGTAGTTAGTCCGTAATACTTTAAACTCGGTCCGCCGGTTGATTTGATCTGCAATGTCTTGTTGTTCGGGTGTTAATGTATTTATATATTCTTCATCTAACACCTGCCCTTCCGGAAAGAAATCGTATTTTTTAAGTATTGATTTCGTAATTGTTTTGGGTTGTTTTTCTCCATAACCTGCTGCGGTTAACCGTTCTTTTTCAATCCCTGCTTTGATAAGATAATCCACGACGGATTGCGCTCTTCGCAAAGAGAGTCGTTCGTTGTATTCGTCGCTGCCTTTTCGGTCGGTATGTGCCGATAATTCTATCGTTACATTCGGATTGTCTTCGAGCATGGCTATCAGTTCGTCCAAGCCTTCTTTGGATTCTTCCCGGAGAGTGGCTTTGTCGAAGTCGTAAAATATATTTTCAATCACCACCGGCTTGGAAATGGAAGGGAGTGAAAAGTCTACATAGAAAGTTTCTGTTTTTTCTTCGGTGGGAGTGGCCAGGTTTTGTTTTTGATTCAGGTAACCGCGGGCGCTTCCCATCATTACATATTCCATTCCCGGAATGACTTCCATTCGATAAGTACCGTCTTTTCGAACGGTAATCCGTTCATTGGTACCGTCTTTGCCTACAATACGTATGGTGGCGTTATCTATTACTTCGTCGTCCCGATCCAATACCCATCCTTCTACGAAATATTTAAACCCCGGCAGCTCGAATGAGTAAATGTGATCGCTTCCCCGGCCATCGTTTCGATTGCTGCTGAAAAATCCCCGTTCGTTTTCCCCTTCGAAGGTGATTCCGAAGTCATCCCCGATGCTGTTGATCGGCACTTTCATATTTTCTACGGTCCAATCTCCCTTGCTGTTGCGAGTGGCTTTGAAAATGTCCAATCCCCCCATACCGGGATGGCCGTCCGAAGCAAAATAAAGGGTCGTATCATCTTTCATGTAAGGAAACATTTCATCGCCCGGCGTATTGATCTCTGGTCCCAGGTTTTCGGGATAACTCGATCCGATGTCTGAGACAGTTATCCTCCAAATGTCCTTTCCTCCGAAACTTCCCGGTGCATCTGTCACAAAATAAAGATATTCTCCCGATGGATCTATTGCCGGATGTGCACACATCAGCGCCGAGTCTTTGTATATTTCTACGCGTTGACCTTTATTCCACTTGGCCCCGGAACGCGAGGATTTATATATTTCGGCCGTTCGCGGAAACTCGGGATCTTCCGAACAATAAGTATAATACATGGTATTTCCGTCGCCTGTGAAAGAACAAGTGCCTTCGTCAAATTCGGTATTGATTTCATCTTCGATAGCTTCCGGTGACATCCAAGCTCCTTTTTCGTCTTTTTTGGCAAGGAAAAAATCGTTATTCTTCATTCCGGTAATCCCGCTTTTTTCTTCTCCAATCGCTTCTTTGCGGGAAGAAGTCAAGTAGAGTTGGTCATACGTGTCGCCTGTCAGCATGGGCGAAAATTCGCTTTGACGCGAATTCATTTTATCCATTTTTCTTACAACGTAACGTGTCGGATTTTTTCTCCAGGAAAGGGCCGAATCGCAACCGATGATTCCGTTCAAAGCCATCTTGTTGGAAGGGTCAAACTCCAGATAAGCTTGGTAAGCTTTGATTGCTGCCGGATATTGTCCCAACTTGTGTTGCATTTGTGCCAGATACAGGTGAGAAGTGCTGTCTTCGTAATTATATCTTATTGCATTCTGATAACCGCTCAGTGCCCGTTTCGTATTGTTTGTTTTGCGGTAACAATCAGCCATATTGTAAGCAATGGCGCCTCGTAGAATCTTGTTTTTATTGGATGTTTTGGTATAAACGCGCCTGTATATTTGAGCCGCATCATAAAATTCTCCCCGCTCCTGTTTCTCGACGGCATCACTTAATTTTGCCGACTTACAAGAATACAATCCGGCCATTACAGGAAGGATAATGAAGAAAAATATTTTTCTGTACATAATTAAATCGATTCCGGATATAACTTTCCGTTTATATAACTGAATTTCTCTGGGAATATTGTGCCGGACTCAAGAGAAACTTAGTATTGATTTGTGGAAATAAAAAGAGTTCTTTTCCTTATTGAACGTTAAATTCGTAACCCTACCGGGAAAACTTCTGTCAAAAAGCGCGAAAGAAAAACAAACGCACTGCTAATTTTACAGATTTTACTTTCATTCTTCTCAAAAGACACTTAGCAAGATTTTTATACTGTTTTGTTGAGACATAATACTTGAAGATTTCGCTACCCTCATCGTTATAGTTTTAATCTTAAAAAGAATAAAGGTGATGATTTAGACCTATACCTGCATTCAGGTAGGGCACATCATCCGAATCCCCATCATCGACCATTTCATCATCTCAACTACCGATTGGTTCAGTTTTGAAGAAGAAGGATTGATGATGCAATTGGAACAGAGTG
>DAIQOU010000077.1:0-13335 GCA_036787725.1 Bacteroidales bacterium | reverse complement strand
GGGTGTCATGCCTGTCTGCTTCTTAAAAAAACGACAAAAGAGAGAACAATCCGGGAAATTTAGTTCTTCGGAGATCTGCAATGCCGTTTTATCTGTTGATTTTAATAAAGTCTTAGCTGATATTATAACGGCATCGTTTATCCATTTCAACACGGATTTGCCGGTCAGCTTTTTTATTGTAGAAGTCAGGGATTTCGGTGTTAAGCACATTTTATCATATCGATTATAAAATGACGAATCATGCAAATGTATGAGAATAGAATGAAGCTGCAAAGCCGAAAATGAAAAAATCCGACTTTCTGCACATTATTAACACCCGGTTGGCCGGTACTCTCGGCCCGAATAATCTGTTCTTTGCAATCAGATATAAAGAATAATGGAAAAAAGTGTATTTTACTTTCTGTTGAAGTCCGTAAAGGAAGCAATATTGTCCGGGCAGGACCCATGTCAATCAATTGCTGGATGAATACAGGCAGGAACTGCCGGATGATGTAAGGATATATAGCATTACAGATCAATCGCAGGTGGTTGGTGATTCGGTCAATACTTTTTTGAAAGAATTGCTGATAGCAGTCATTGCGGTGATTCTGGTGGTAATGGCGTTGGTCCCGTTTCGGGTGGATGCCGATACGGCAGCCACCATACCGATAACCATTGCTGTTTCTTTGGGTCCGTTTTATGCGGTTGGTATAGAACTCAATACTTTTACATTGGCTGCTCTTCTTGTTACTTTAGGGATGATCGTAGACAATTCTATCGTGATTGTTGACAGTTATATCGAAAAAATAGACCGCGGATGTTCCCGTTGGTATGCCTCGATATTCAGTACGAAAGAGTTTTTTAAGTCCATATTTTCGGCAACACCGGCTATCGCCGTCCTCTTGGTTCCGTATATGCAATATGCATTTATCAGGAAAGGACTGAAGCCGGGGAATGTTGCAAGCAGAAAGAAAAAGAGAAAAAGTTTTCTCGATATCCTTCAGGAGAGATTCCATACTACTTACGCCCCGCAGATGCCCGGCGCTAATTTTGCGCAGTTTATTGTCAATACGAAAAGTAATAAAGCTGCAGAAGAAATATTGGATGAATATTCGGATAAGTACAATAACTATTTTCCGAACTCTTTTGTCCGTTTCAAACAGATGGATTATTCGGATGCTAAATCTCCGATTGAAATACGATTAAGCGGTCATAACCTTACAGGCTTGCAAGCCGCCGCCGACAGCATCCGAGACTGCATGTATACCATGGATGAATTATGTCTTGTACGTGCCGATTTTGAACATCGGATTCCCGGAATTTCCATCCGGCCGGATGAGGACGAAGCGGCTCGATTAGGTATTAATAAAACCTCTTTGTCCATCGAAATGGCTATGAAATATTCGAAGAACGGTATTCCGGTTACTACGGTATGGGACGGAGATTATCCGTTGAGTGTAAATTTAAAATCGGAAAGAAAGGGAGAAACCAATATCCGGGATATAAAGAACGACTACGTGGATGCTTATGCCAATTATCGAAGAAAACGGTTTCAATATTTGTTGATCACCGCACGCTGAGCGTGTTGCTTAAGAGAAATCTGATTTAACAAGGGTTTGCTTTCGGAGAAGAAACTTTTCTCACCTTGATGAGAAAAGTTTCTCATCAAGGTGAGAATAAATTCTCATCAAGATGAGAAACCGAATGCATGCGTTTTATGTAGCAGGAGTATACCTGTCAGCTTAAAGATTTCACATAAGCACAATAGAAATGAACCGTTTGTCTTATATCGAATCCATGTTGATTTATAAAGGGTATAATGAGTCAATCCGGGGAAATGTAATGTCTTTTGAAAAGAAGTGTATGGTTGATTTACTCGAAAAAAAGGCAGTCCGGATAATATTATAATAATAGTCATTTATCTTTGCAGATAGTATGTAAACCGAACACCGGAGGAGCAACGCTATTCAAACAAATACTTTTATCCATAAGGTGTTCCCGGAAAATCCGAACAGTATTCTTTGTAAAGAGACGGATAATCCGAGCGGAATAACAGGAGCGTACGATTTTAAGAGGTTAAATACAAATTGATTATAATCATGGAAAAATTCTTATATAAAAAACTGAATGCCTTTTCTGTTGGAAACTCACCGGGGAATCCTGCCGGGTGTTTATATTTAACCGGTGACCAATGCCTTTCGGAGGCGGAGATGCTTTCCATTGCAAAAGAACATAAAGGATTTGTTTCCGAAGTTATATACTGCACGTCTATGGACGGATGCTCTTATCGGTTACGATATTATTCGTCGGAAGGAGAGGTTGAGTTTTGCGGACACGGTACTATCGCGTGTATGTATGACCTGATAAAAAGCAATGATAAATTGAATTCTTTGCCGGAAATAATCATTAGTACCAATAAAGGAAAGCTGCCGGTATATAATGAACTCCGCTCTTCGGATGCAGTATTCATTACAGCTCCCGACCCGAAATACTTGAAGGTACCCGTAGAGTCGAGTGATATTGCGGATCATTTGGGAATTCTCCGGGAAGTAATCAATTCCTCTTATCCTATCGAATTAATTGATGCCGGGCTCAGGACACTAATTGTTCCTATAGTTAATTTGATGGATACAATACGGATTAAACCCGATGAATTGAAACTGAAAGAATTTTGCTTAAGGAACGAAATCGATATAATTCTTGTGTTTACTTTGGAAGTTATTAATAAAAACCAAAAAGCAAGGACACGGGTATTTGCACCTAAATTCGGCTATCTTGAAGATCCCGCTACCGGTTCCGGTAATTCTTCTTTCGGATATTACATGTTTCGTAACGGCTTATGGAATGGAGAAATTATTTCGATCGAGCAAAATGGAGAAATAGACAATTATAATATTGTTAAGTTAAAAACGAAGGATAATAAAGTCTTGTTTGGAGGAAAAGCAGCTCTCAAAGTGGAAGGATATTATTATTTGTAACGGATATTAGATAATGAAATGGAAGAGTCGTTTTAAATCGTGATAATCGCATTAGTTATTACGGAAGCCAATGCAAACTGTTTGTCAGAGGATTGGTTTTCCTCCATTGCAGAAGTTCTTCATAGTTGCGCACCCGGCCTGTAAAAACAGCCTGATATACTTCTATCCCGGGAATAATCGCATCTTTAGGCATATCGTATTTTATTTGAAGTATCGTTTGGCGTAAGTCGGGAGTCAGTTTCTTACGGATTGCTTCGGTTACCCTCTCTACTGCACCATCGTACTTAGAGCCTTTACGGATATGGATCATATCGAATTTCCATACATCCTTGTTGTCGTCTTCGTATAGGACATGCCATTCAAGGCACTCTTCTTCCGTATCAATCAGGTTTTTATACCGGATATCTTTCACTGCCGGACATTGTGCCGACTTTGATATAACAGCAAAACTGTCGGGGACAGATAACTTGTCGGAATAAATATGCATATCTATATCCTTATGGATCATCAGGCCCGTTTTAAGAGAACCGACAATATGAACTTCGGCTCCTATACTTTCCCATAAGGGAATAATACGGCAATCTTCCAATATCTTATAGGCGCTTTGTCGGAGGTGTTCCGAAAATTCGGTCAGTTCTCGGGCATTCATTATTTTTTTAGTCATTATTGTTTCTGTTATAGAAAGAGAGGAGGAGGTATCATCCCGGTGATTGGCTGCAAAAATACAAAATCATTTCTTTTTCTTATTGATCAGCATTACACTAAGCAGAATTACTGTAAGGCCTGCAATCTGCACCCATGTAACGTTTTCTTTTCCGAGTGTTATGCCTAAGAACACCGCCACAAACGGATTCACATAGGCATGTGTTGCTACTTCCGTTGCAGGACGGACTTTGAGCAGCCAGACATAGGCGGAATAAGCCATGAGGGAGCCGAATATAATCAAATAGGCCAAAGAAAGCCAAGTGGTATGGGGGACGGCACTCAGTTCTATATTTACCACATCTTTGTTAATGATCGCGCATATCCAAAACATGGCACTTGCAAAAAGCATCTGCCAAGCCGATCCGGCAAAGGCATTGACTTCTTCTTCACCGGATGAACGATATTTGGCATATAAGGTGCCCAGTGCCCAGGAGATGCATCCGAAAATAAGAAGCAGTACTCCGTATTCTCGGTGTTCACCGGATTCATTATCAAAACTGAATTGTTCTATATAGAGCATCATCACTCCGAGGAACCCGATTACGATACCGAGGATGACAGCCGGACTCCGGAAGTTTTTCTTCCACATCGGAGCATCCAGCGCCATAATCCAAATGGCAGTGGAGGCGGCAATGATAGCCACAAGGCTGCTGCTGACGTATTTTTGCGCCAGCATAACTACCGCCATGTCAATAAACAACAGCACGATACCACTGATAGCGGATTTCTTTATCAGGCTTTTTTTGAAGATTGGTTCACCCCGATACCCGCACCAGGCCAGTAGTATAAGCCCGGCAACAGAGAAGCGGAACGCACCCAGCAGAAAGGGAGGTAATCCTTTAAGGGCTACACCTATAAAGTAATAAGTGGAGCCCCAGACCACATATATCAGGAAATAAGCAACAATAATGCTTAGTTTCCGTTTATCTGTTCCGGTTTGTCCTCTCATTCTCCAAATGCATGTCTTATTTTCTTCAACGCCCGTATCAGTCTCTCGCGCTGTGTCGCAATATTGATACGAATAAATCCTTCTCCGGCTTCGCCATACATCGTCCCTTCGTTAATCCGAAGTTTTTCTTCCAGAAGTAACTTATCCGCAATCTCTTTGGCCGGAAGCCCGAGAGCAGAACAGTCGATCCATACCAGGTAGGTCCCCTCTAGCGGGAGAACCGGCAGATCAGGAAGATACTTTTTAAAGAATTCAACAAGAAGTAAATAATTATCATATAAATATACCTTCAATTCATTTAGCCAGTCTTCTCCTTCGTTGTAGGCGGCTATCAGCGCTTCAACAGCAAAAGCGTTTATCTCACACACTTCGTTTACGTTGAGAGCCTTGTCTATTTTTCGGTATATTTCTTCATCGGCTGCAAGGATGTTGGCCACCTGTATGCCTGCCAGGTTGAATGTTTTGCTGGGGGCTGTACAAGTAACGCTGTTTTGCAGGAATTCTTCCTTTATGGAGCCGAAAGGGATATGTGTATGTCCCGGATAAACAAGGTCACAATGAATTTCATCCGATACGACAATTACCCGATTACGCAAACATATTTCCCCTATGCGGGTCAATTCTTCTTTTGTCCACACCCTTCCGGCCGGATTGTGCGGATTGCAAAGTAACAACAGTTTTACCTTCGGGTCGGCTGCCTTGTGTTCGAGATCATCAAAGTTGATACTGTATGTGCCGTCCTTGTATATTAATTCATTCACAGCCAATTCACACTCATTGTTACGAATGGAGGAAAAAAAGCAGTTGTAAACCGGAGTTTGTACCAACACTTTATCACCGGGTACGGTTAGCGCTTTAATAATTGCGGATAACGCCGGAACAACGCCGGATGTGAATAATATCCAATCTTTTTGCAGGATAAAATCGTGCTTCCGGCCGAACCATCCGATGGTGGCATCGTAGTAGGCTTGCGGCACTTTGGTATATCCGAATATACCGTGCAGGGCTCGCTTCTCCAAGGCATTTATAATTGCGGGGGCCGTACGAAAATCCATATCGGCTACCCACATCGGCAATACATCGTCCTCATCGGCGGTATCCCATTTGTAGGAGTTGCTTCCCCTGCGCCGGGTTATTTCGTCAAAATTGTATTTCATGAAGCGAAGCATGTTTCTTTGCAGGATACGATCTTACAGCCTTCCGGATTTTTGCAGTTTTTGTCAATAATAATTTCACCCACTTCACTGCATTTGATAGATCCGCTTGTCGGATTTTTTATACTGACAATGTCACCGGTTACTACGGCTTCCAAGGTGCTGTATTCGAAACACAGATCGCAATCTTCGGCCATTGTACAGTTTTCCATAATGAGGTTTTTGCAATAACAAAGCGGTTGTGTACCCGAAATCTTACAATTTACCAGTTTTAGGTTTTTGGAGTGCCAACCTAAATATTCCCCGTTCAGTTCGGAGTCATAAACGGTAACGTTTTCTGTTTTCCAAAAAGCATCTTTGGAGTCCAGTTTGGCATTACGAATAACCACATTTTTGGCATCCTGAAACGAATAGTTTCCTTGCAAATAAAATCCGTCGATCTCGATATTTACTCCATTCATAAAGATATAGTCGCCTCCGCGCACTTCTACGTTCCGCAGTTGCATATCACGGCAGTTCCACAAAGTTTCGGCGGCGTTGGGCATCTTTACGTTTTCAAGATATAAATTGTCTATTTCACGGAACATTTTCGGCGCTTCCACCTTCGAATTGATCATGCGGATGTTTTTTGAATACCAAATAGCGGCACGGCTGTATACGGTAAACAGGCACTCTTCGATCAAAACATTATCGTTGTGCCAGAAAGGATATTTGCACATAAATTCGCATTGATGCGCTTCTATGTTGTTGCATTCCTTAAGGGCCGATTCGCCGGGATAAAATTTTACCTTATCAAGGCGTAGATCATTGGTTGCGAATAAGGGTCTTTCTCCTTCAAAAAATGTGTTGCTGATTACTTTTTTCATCTTTGTCTTTTATTGAGTTATGAATTATTGAATTTCTTTTTGTGTATATATTATCCGGCTAGAGTCTCGTTCATCGGTAGACCCGATTCCTCACCGGGATATATGTTGTTGCGCTGTCCCTGCCGAGAATCCGACTAAAGTCGGAACTGTTTCCTTGTTCCGTAACACGTACGGATATTGCTTTTTTACACGAATTTTTAGTTTTTCCGGATTAACCGGCAGACTTACGGGATTAATAAAACCGGGATTCTTATTCGTTTTCATTTAACTATTTCTTTATTCGACAGTCGGCTTATTTTGTTTCCATTGCAAAGTTAGGGTGAAATATTGAATTATAATTTGCTGTCAGGCTCAAATTCTTTTGTTTTGAGAGTCATAACATTTTTTAGGATTTTATCGCTTAAGTTTAAGCCGGTTTCCGTAGGTCAGCATCCGCCAGCCCCATTCCAGGGGACCGAAGCGGTTATAGTGAAGCCATATGTAACTGTAAATGATTTGTATGCCGAATACGGCGCCGGCAATCAGTTCTACGTATATCAACCCTGTTTTTGCACCCAGTTCAAAGCCTATACCGTAAAATATAATCATGCCGAAAACAGATTGCATCAGGTAGTTGGTTAGTGCCATGCGTCCGGGGGCGGCAAATATCCGGAATATCTTTCGTTCTTTATTTTGAATATACCATAAACATATAAGCGAAATATAAGCGAAACTCAACGGCACTACGCTTACCGCGTAAACGAAAGAATGAAAGGTTAACCCGAACGGCTTGGCGTTCATGGCGCTCCATGCATATATTAATGAGGTTGGGAAGCCGAGAATAAAGCCGAGAGTCCTTACTTTCCGGAGAAGATTTTTATTTTCTTGCAGCTTGGCATACATCCCTTTTCTGCCGATATAGAGTCCAAGTAGGAACAGCCCGAGCACTTTAAAAGCACGGTTGCCTTCGATAAATTCCTGTAAACGGATAAATGAACCGGCTATATTGAATTTGAGTATATCGAGATAATTTTGGCTTTCTGCCAACCATACAGGGAAGTTCTCTTCGGTGATGCCGAATTGCCCGTGGAAATATTGTGTAGCGGCGATTGCCGGTGCTGCCGGATTCAGGTTAAGTAATTCAACACTTGCATCTATGGCAATGGGAAATAAGAGCAATAGAACGGAATATAGCAGCAGTTTTTTGTCCGGTACATTCCTGAAAAAAGGAAGGAAAAATCCCATGAAGGCATAGAGTATCAAGATATCTCCTGCCCAGAGGCATATCAGATGAAACAGTCCTATAAGCAGTAAGATGGACATACGACGATAGAAAATCTTTATTCCGTTGCGATTATTCCGGGCGGCATTGGAGAGAATAATGGAAAAACCGATTCCAAACAAAAGAGAGAATATCGTATAAAACTTACCATCAATAAATATATATTGAAGATATTTGATTATCGTATCGATTCCTGCGGTGGGCATAGCAGCCGTTACTCTTTCCGGAAGAAAAGTATACAATGAAAATTCGGGAAAGTTAGCCAGACAGATGCCAAACAGGGCTAATCCTCTTAATGCATCGAGAATAATATGTCTTTCTTTTGGTTTTTCCGAATGGGTAGAGTTTGCCATATGTTGTATTTACTGTTTTTCAATTCGAACCTATTGATAGCTATTACTGACAATCTTCATTTAAACGCATTTGTTATCGTATTATTCTTCTGTTATGTTTTTTTAGTATTTTATTCATTGCTTGCTGTTTCGCATTGGCGCAAGTTTTGTATATCGGGTTTCGTTGATTCGTTATTCGAATGATTTTTCAGTAGTGAAAAGACTAAAAAGAGGACAAAATCACGTTAGTGACATGCCCTCTTTATTCTTAATAATTTAATCTCTCTCTTACTTATCCGAATACAATCCGACTCTGTTGCCTTCACAGTCAATGAAGACCGCAAAGTATCCCCGTCCTTCCGCTTCAATTTTGGTTTTTGGAATAAGGATTTTACCGCCGTTCTTCTCGATGGCAGTGATGGTTGTTTCCATATTTTCAATCTGTAAGCTTACCAGTACACCATTTTCCGAAGGAAGGAAACTGAATTCGGAAGACCATGAAATGGCGCCGGGACATTTGCCGTCCTCTTCCGGGAAAAAGGCCATTTTCTCATGCCCGCAATCCATAGCGGTGAGGTTAACTCCAAAAATTGATTCATAAAACGTTATGGCCCGTTCGAAGTCTGTTGCAGGAATTTCGAAGAATGCTACTAATCTTTTCATCTCTTATTATTTAATTGTTTGACAATGCAAAGGTAGAGATGACCGGTGGAACGTAATTGTAAAAAAGGGACATTGTGATTACATGACCGGAGTATAAATCACGATCAGTTTTTTCGACTGCAATCGGGTTGTTGAATCCTATTCTTGAAGCCGGGCATTTTTTATGGTGAATAATATTTCTTGAGCAGTGGCTTGTATTGCGGGAACAGCGACCGAATTGCCAAATTGTTTATATGCCGAAGCATCTGCTACTCGGTTAATTATAAAATTATCCGGAAAACCTTGTAGCCGAGCCCATTCTCTCGGTGTCATTCGACGAATTCCTTCTCGGTTAATTTCTCCTTTTATTTTCGTAGTAGGAGTGAAGTCGGTTATTCTGTCATCAATAACCAGGTTTCGTTCTCTACCCATTCCTCCCACGACTATGGCATTTGCAGTGCCATCATCTTTTATGATCTCATAACCAAAGCCATTGCCTTTATCGACATGCCTTGCCTTGTGTTTTCTCAATGTGTCTAAATATTGAGTGGAAAGATAATATTTAGAAGGAACGGCGTGTTCCTCTTTAATATCTGCAAATGTTTTTGTGTCGTCTGTAGGGGTAGGATAAATGAAATCCTCTATTCCCAAATCTTCTCTGAATCCGACAATATATATTCTTTCCCGGTTTTGAGGTACTCCGAAGTTTTTTGCATTTACAATTTGAGGTTCCGGGACGTAATAATTCAACTCGTTTCGAAGGACATTTAATATAGTATCCAATGTCCTTCCTCTCTCATGATTCATTAATCCTTTTACGTTTTCAAGAAAAACAGCTTTAGGTTTTTTTCGTCGGATGATTTCTGCCACATCAAAAAATAATGTCCCTCTGGTATCTTCAAATCCCCCTCTTCTTCCTGCAATTGAAAATGCCTGGCACGGAAAACCGGCACAAAGAATATCAAATCCGTCCGGAATATAAGATTTTGTTTCTTCTTTGGTTATATCTCCAAACGGCACTTCTCCAAAATTGGCCTTATAAGTGCGTTGGGCGTCTTTATCCCATTCACTCGTATACACACATTGGCCTCCCAAGCGTTGGAATGCCATTCGGAAACCGCCGATACCGGCAAATAAATCAATAAAAGTGAATGTCGGATTTTCAACCGAAGGAAAGGGAATGTGCTCTGTTGTGAAAACTCCGGATTGTATGGCACTTTCTGCCGTTTCATTTGTAATAACTTCTTCCGGATAACAGATGCTTAATATATTTTTTATTATTTCAACGGCTTGTTCTTTATAGGATTCGGCAGCTCCGGTTCCTCTGTTTTGCAAATAGTGAGTCAATACAGCTTCGTCGTTACTCCCCGATTGCAGTTTAGCTTTTCTTCCGAAAAATTCATCAAGCGAAATTCGTTCTTTAAAATTCATTGTAATTCGGTAATGCTTTTATTGAAGATACAAAATAACGTATTTTCCGGGTGAAATCTTCCGAAAAGAGGTATATTTTTCCTTGTATTATAATAGAAACATCAAAATTCATCATTAAAATCTCGCTTTAGGATTACTTTTAATTAATTTTGCACAATATTCGTTAATAAAAACTCGTATGAAAGAGATGCCAAGCAGTCTTTATGCTCTTTTAAAAGCTCCTTCCGATAATATTTTTATCCAGATGTTCCGTTATATGTTGGTGGGCGGAACCGCTTTTTGTGTAGACTTTTTATTGTTATTTTTGTGTACAGATGTATTGGGGCTTCATTATTTAATTTCTGCCGGTATCGGGTTTATCTGCGGGATGGTGGTCAATTATATCCTCAGTGTACATTGGGTATTTAACCAACGCCGGTTTAATAATCGGGTTTCCGAATTGTTTATTTTTATGGTTATCGGAGGTATAGGATTAGTGCTTACCTCACTGTTGATGTGGGTTTTTACTGATAAAGTACATTTGCATTACCTTCTATCCAAGATAATAACAACGGTTATTGTTCTTTTCTGGAATTTTGGAGCGCGTAAAGCAATTTTATTTTCACGAAACTGATTACGATTTCTTTTCGTGGTATTCTTGTTCCGTATTTACTTCCCAAATAATATTTTTATCGGGAATCTCTCCTTTAATATGTTTTACCGCTTCCATAGCTGTAAGCATGGAGTGGTCCATATTATTATAACGATGTTGTCCGTTTCTGCCGATGCAATAAAGATTTTCAATCCGGTTAAGAAAATCAATCACTTTATTCAGTTGATAATAACTTCCGAAATAAGAAGGATAAGCTTTCTTGATTTTGATTCGAACTGAATCCCGTACTTCTTTTTTGTCAATGATTTTAATTTTATCCAGTTCTTCGATGGCAAACTTAATGAAATCGTCATCTGTCATTTCCCATAATTCATCGCCTTCATTACAGAAATATTCCAAGCCGATCCAAACTTTATCTTTGAAATCCTTTACCATATAAGGAGACCAGTTGTTGAATACCTGAAGCCTTCCTACCCTCACATCCGGCTCTTGGATGTAAATCCAAGTGTCAGGAACAATATTGTTCCAAGTTTTATGTTTGGTTTTGTTAGTTATTAATAATTTATCCATCAAGAGACCTACGGTCATGAAATCCCGATAAGGCAGATTGGCTGCTATTTCTTTAATTTCATCACTCATCTCTACTCCCGACAGCGCTGCAATAAGGTCTTTGATCGGCATGGACGAAAGTAAGTAATCGCAAGGAACTTCTTTCAGCGAACCGCCTTCTTCGATATGTACCGAAACTACCCGGTTATTTTGAATATTGATTTTCTTAACGGGAGAATTCAAGTAAACATTTACCCCTTTCTTTTTCACGTCCTCCGCAACAGTTTCCCACAGTTGGCCCGGTCCGAATTTGGGATAAATAAATTGTTCTATCAAGGATGTTTCTACTTCTTTTTGATCAATGGATTTGTTTTTTTTCTTGAAGGGTTTGAGTAGGATGTCTTTCAATATTCCCATCAAAGAAAGCCCTTTTACCCGTTGAGAACCCCAATCTGCTCCCAACTTGGAAGGATGCATTCCCCATACCTTTTCGGTATAATTTTCAAAGAACATTTTATACAACGGTTTCCCGAAACGATTGATATAAAAATCTTCCAAAGAATTTTCCTTACGCTTGAACAACGCAGAAGCGATATATCCGAATCCGGCTTTGATGGTTCTTCCCGGTCCCATGTTTATAAACGTTTCGGGTCGGACAGATATCGGATAATCAAAGAATTTTTTCAAATAGAAAATACGGGAAACGCGTTGCCGAAGAAGCATTACCCGGCTTACTTTTTCCGGATCGGGGCCTTCCGGATTAAGTTCTTTTGAGTTGGACAGAAGAAGATCATCTATAGATGGAGCGCCTTGCAAAGGCATAATTTTGTTCCACCATTCCATTATATCATCATTTTTTGAAAAGAAGCGATGTCCTCCAATATCGATACGGTTTCCGTTATATTGAACAGTTTGAGAAATTCCCCCGATAGCGGAAGTTTCCTCAAAGACGGAAATGGAATGATTATCGGAGTTGGCTAATTCATAGGCAGCCGTTAAGCCGGCCGGACCCGCACCTATAATTACGGTATGTTTATTTTTATTCATGTTAAGAAACAAATGATTTTCTTCATTTACAAAGATAAGGTTATTTTTGTAAATGCTTGAATGTCGAATTTGAAAACTGCTCGCTTTTAAGCAAAACGTATCATTCATACTGCTTTTCCTAATATTTATTTGTATGTTTGTATGTTTTTTTATTATAAAATAACTTAAAGGTTTACGAAACATTCATGCCGTTTAGTTAGTTTGTATTTCGTCAAAGTAGATGTCGGCTAATTTTATTGAAAGTTTCATAGTTCCTTAAGAAACAATTTAATTATATGAAACAATATATCTTGCTTCTGTTGTTGGCAATTGTCTTTTCCGTTCTTTATGCAGATGCATTCGACAGTAAATTAGATTTAAATGGTGATAATGTTCGGTATATGCAACTGGCTCAAAACATCTCTCAAGGAGTCGGTTTTAATAATATTACGCCGGCCGGGGTAGTGCCCGAATCTCATTTTCCTCCCGGGTATCCGTTTTTTTTATCCGTATTTATGACTATGGGAATAAATAATCTTGTTTTTTTCAAGATATTGAACGGGATTTTATTATTGGCAAGCTTGATTCTTCTTTTTTATTTAGTAAGGAAATTAACGGATAATGTTTCATTAGCATTTGCCGTAACGTTATTGCCGGCTTTTTCTCCTCACTTGCTTCATTTTTCGGGGATGGCCATGTCAGAAATGTTATTTTTGTTTTTGTCCACTCTTTGTTTATTCGGATTATATAAATATTCGGCAGGTAATACAAAGTCCTTCTGGAAAAATCCATGGTTTTATGTGGCTATTGCTTCGGCAGGAGCTTCTTATTATGTGCGGGCTGTCGGTTTTGCCACTATTTTTGCCGTAAT